>JBKJRG010000523.1:0-7331 GCA_046594805.1 Opitutaceae bacterium
GAGCGACGCCGAGATCGCCCGCAAGCTGGAAATCTCGGTCGAGACGGTGGAAAAGCACCGCTACAATATTCTGAAGAAACTCAACCTGGCCGACACAACCGAACTGGTGCGCTATGCGCGCGAGCACGGCTTTACACTCGCAGCTCCGCCGGGCGGTGACGCATTGCTGCCGTAAGCGCGCGGATTTCCGCCTCGACGAGCTCAATCAATTCGCCGCAGGCGGTCCCGTCCCCGGCCTCGGCGGCCACTTCGAGCCGCGACGCTCCGTCTGCCAGGTCCGTGCCTCCCACCATCCGGGCCTGACCAAGTACCCGGTGCGCCGCCGTGCGAATCGCTCCGAAATCGCGTGCGGTCGCGGCGGCGGCCAACTCCTCGCGCGTCTCGACCAGCGTCTCCAGGAAACGCTCCACTTGATCTCCCAGGCCATCGGAGTCGCCGTCCGAGAGGTAATTGAGGAATGACATGTCCAGCCTCGCCACGGGCAGGTCCGGCGAGACCTGGACGGAAGCGGCGGCGAGCAGCCGCCGGCCTGCGGCAATGAGGATGCGGCGCAACTTTTCCGGCGTGAGTGGTTTTCCGACAAATGCATCCATCCCCGACTCGAGGCACACCTTGCGGTCCTCCGCGGTGCAGTACGCGGTCACGGCCAGCAGCACGGCCTGGGCGCCGTCGGTTTCCAGCAGGCGCATCTGTCGTGCGACTTCGGTGCCGTCCATATCCGGCAGATTGCGGTCGAGCAGGACGACGTTGAATCGTTTTTCGGCAAAGAGCCGGAGCGCTTCCCGGCCGGTGCGGGCGCGTTCACAGGCCAGTCCCAGCTTCGCGAGCACGGCGCTGGCGGCCCAGGCGTTGTAGTCCGTGTCTTCGACCAGGAGGACGGTGGTGTTGGGCAGCGCCGCCGTCACGAGATCGGCCGGCTCCGTGGCAACAACCAACGGCAGCCGCAGGCAAAAACGCGCGCCGCAATCCGGGCTGCTGGTGACGGCGACGGAACCGCCCATTAAATCGGCCAGCATGCGGCAGGCGGCCAGGCCAAGGCCGGTGCCCGGAATTTCCTGGCGGCGGGCGCTGGGAGTCCGCGAGAACTTGGTGAACAGGGTCGCCTGGTCGGCGACGCTGATGCCCGGGCCGTCATCGGTCACCGCAAATTCCAGTTCGCCGGGGGAGCTGGCCGGCGTCGAAACGGAAAGACGCACATGGCCGCCGGCATATTTCAACGCGTTGGAAACGTAGTTGACCAGAATCTGCTGGATGCGGCCCGCGTCGCCCACGAGCTGATCCGGCAGGCGCGGATCGACGTCGACGGACAGGATGGCGCCACGTTCCGCGGTGTCCGACTTGAGCGTCATCACGACGGACTGGAGCAACTGGGCGGCGGCAAAGCGCCCGGGGCGGAGTTCCACCTTGCCGGCCTCGATGCTGGCGAAGTCGAGCACGTCGTCGACCAGGGTCGAGAGGTAGGTGGTGCATTCGCGCAGCGTGGCGATGATCTCCCGCTGGCGGGGATCGAGCCGGGTGTCCTCGAGGGCAAGGGCGAGGCCGACAATGCCGTTGAGGGGATTGCGGATATCGTGGCTCATGTTGGCCACGAATTCCGTCTTGGCCGCGCTGGCGCGCACGAGCTCGTCCGTCCGCTCCCGGACTTTTTGCTCGAGGAAGGCATTACGGCGGCGGAGGGTGCGGACGCGGAGACGGTAGGTGCCGTAGGCGAGGAATATCACACCCAAGCCCATCACGAATGTCGCCCGGTTGGTCCGCCACCAAGGGGGAAGAACGGTGAAAGTGAGAAACGATTCCGGGCTTTTCACACCCGTTTCAGCGACCACTCGGGTCCGCAGAACATATTGCCCTTCGCGGATTGCGTTGAATTCGCGGCGCGAACCAGGTCCCGCGGCGATCCAGCGTTCATCGATTCCGTCGATTCTTGTTTCGATCCGGAGAGTCGGGCGACTAGTGAACTGTGGCGTCGCGAATTCAAAATCGATCGAACGGGTCGAATAGGGCAGGGCGGCAGCCCCGATCTCATGCACCTCGTATCCGGACGTTCGCGCGAATGCGCGCACCAGCGGCGCGAGGGGCGGAGGTGCCGTAGGTTCGCCTGAAAACTCATGCCGCAAAACTTCCAGGGTGCCCCCGATCCACAGTACCGTTTTCGTTCCGACAGACTCGGCGAAGATGGAGCGGGCCATCCCTACTGTTGCCAGTCCCTCGACCGAATGCGGTTCCCACGCGAAGCGCACGCCTTGCCTAGATACGCGCGCCACCGTCGGCACGCCGCCGGATTCTGCCCGGTGCAAGACCCATAATCCCCCCGTGACTGGGTCCGAGCTTGTCGCGACGACGGGCCGTGGCGGTATCTCCGCAATGCGATTGAACTTTCCCGTCTTTGCGTCCTGCACCCAACCGCCCGTGGTGTTAAACGCGACCACGGTCCCGTCGGACAGGGTGGCCACGCGCGCCTCGCCGCGAGGATTGAGCAAACCCGAGCTTTCCCCTGCCGGCCTGACCTGTGCGTCGGCATCGGTCGCATGCGCGAGAAAAAAACCGTAGGCGCGGGTACCGAGCCAAAGGTTGCCCTGCCCATCTTCCGCGATCGAATTTGCGGTGTCCGGCAGACCACGAGCGAGTGTCCTACTTGCTCCGGTTGCCGCCAGTGCAACAATCATGCGCCCGTCGCCGACATAATACTGCCCGGCGCCGCGCCGTGCCGGGGCGATGGCCAAAACGTCAGAGTTGGTCGAGTAGATGAGATTGGGCTGGCCCGCCGAGTAACGGGTCACCCCGCGGTAACCGGTCACGAATAGGTCCGGCCCCGATACATGAAAATCTCGCGTGTACTTGTTCAGCGTGGAGATTCGCTCGAATTGTTTGGTCGCCGGATCCAGCTGGAAGACCCCCAAAAGGTTGGCAAGGATCAGGCGGCCCTCGTAGCGTCCTAGTCTCACGGCCGGCTGAAGCGGAAATTGGGAGCGGGCGTCGAAGGCAGTCGATTTCTCGATCAACGGAATGCGGAAAATCGCGGCCATGCTGCCGGCCCAGAGCGCGCCTTCATGGTCCACCAACAGGGGCATGGCGGAACCGGGACTAAAGCCGGCGGCCGCACCCAGCACACCGTCCAAAGCGCCTTCGCGGGTGATGAAGGCGATGCCGTCATCCAGCGTGCCAATGGCGAGGCGACCGTCTGGCAGCGCCTGAACCGTGGTTGGCCCGTGTTGTCGTAAATACGCATTCGCGCTATCGCCCACCGCGGTGAGCTGGCCATTCGCGAAACGAAACAACCCGTCGTTTTTCAAGAGCAGCCAGCCACTCTCGGTTTTCTCGATCCAAAAGATAGCTGACTGACCGATGATTTCTGCGGAAAGCACCAAATCCGGACCCTCCTCCCGCAGGATATAGAGGCCGCTCGGCGTATGCTGAAACATGATATCGGTGCCCACGCGAAAGGCACGCAGGTGGCGGCTGCCCGCGAATCGCCACGAACGCAAAGTTTCGCCATCCCACCGCAGAATATATTCGTCAGCGGCAAATACCGCTCCCTTGCCCCACGCGAGAGCGTGCCATACATCGCCAATCTCGGGGTGGTCTCGCGGCAGGTATCCGCGCAGTGAATGATAACGCCAGGTCCGCTGTGACTCGGCAAACCAGCCGAGTTCTCCAACCGCCGCGGCCCACAGCCGGCGATCAGGCCCGAAATCCAGACCGCGAATGGCGTAGGATCCATTGATCGGGAAGGACCGCCACCGGTCGCCGTCATACGTAAGCAAAGAATGACTCCCGAAATAGAGCACACCCTTGGCGTCCTGTTGGGCTGACCAGCCCGCTGTTTCGATCCCCGCCTCCGCCACCGTGAAGGCACGAATAATGGGAAACCCCGCCGCCTCTCCGCTGGCGCGGCAGACCCATGGCGTCCAACCGCATGCGACCATAGTAAAGGCAGCAATGCGGAGAACGCACCCCCGGCGTAATGCTGGCGATTGCACGGGTCGAGTCGTGTCTGCTCGGAGGGCGCTTGGCGAATGCAATCTCGGCGACTACCGGAATTCCGGTAGTTTGAGGCATTGGAGCGTTTTCAGGCTGGCCCGTTAATGGCGCCCGCTATGAAAAACACGCAACGTTGGTTTTTGGGCCTGTGCTCAACCCTGCTCCTCGCCGCCGGCCTCGCCCGTGCTGCTGATAAACTCGATCCGATGAACCAAGACCTTTCCGCGAACGGATCGGTCATCTCCTCCAGCCCCGACACCGTAAACGCCTGCAACTTTGCGGACGAGGGCACGATCTCCTCCAGCCCCGACACGGTGAACAGCTGCAACTTCGCTGACGAGTAATCGCACGCATATGCTCAGCCTCGCCTCCCTACGGTATCGTAACATCCTTGCCCGCAATGGTGGTCCTGTTGCCGCAGTAGAGTCGGGTCTGGTCCCCGTGCGTGGCCGCCAAGTCACCCTCGCCAATGCCCGCCTCGCCCCGGGCCTTTCGCCCAAGCGCCCCATGGCGCTTTTCAGTGACGCCGATGGAACAGGCACGCATCCCGTGCCGTCCATCGCGCGGCACAAGGCGATTTCCGAGGCCCTGGAACGCTGGGCATTCCACGCCACCGTTCGCTCCGAGCGGGCTGAGGAATTCGGCTTCGACGTCGACCCTTCCTCGAGCGGGATGGCGGCCTTTCCCGGTCTTCTCAGCCGTCACGCCCGGCGCGCCGCCGTCCTCGAGTCAGTCGAACGCTTCAGCCTGATCGCCTGGTGGGACGGGCAGGCCGAGGGTCGCGTGTTCGACACGGACTGGCCGGGCGTGTCCGCGGTGGCGATCAACGGGCCCTTCGGTGGTATCACCGTAGTGGCCTTCGCCCGCACCGAGTGGGGCGGTTACGTCTACGGGCACGCGGCCGAGGAATCGTTTGGCGCGGCCTGCGAGCGGGCCGTCGCCGAGCTGGCGCGGCACGAGTGGGTCCTCCGCGCGTGGTGGCTGGCGTTCGTGGCCGGCGAAAAACGCGTCCCGACCAATATTTTTGAGCGGCGCAGCCTTTTCTTCGCCAGCGACGAGGGCCACGCGCTGTTCCGGGAGCGGGTCGAGCGCAAGTACACCGGCGCGATGCCCAAGCCCGAGGTCCTCTGCGATGCCGAGATTTCAGGCCCTTGGAGCGAGTACGCGACGGTGTGGCGCTTTGCCCTGCGCCCGCCCTCTGATGGCTACCTGCGGGGCGGCGAGCGGTACTTCTTCCTCTAAACCCCTATTTGTTTTTTCCCGCGTCAAGTGCCCCGACTTTTCACGAGCCCCTGTACCGTGCTGCCAGCGGTGCTGATGCACCGGGGCAGCCGCGGTGCGTTCGTGGATCGATTTATGGGCTCGCGGTCGCGCGTCGCAACCCGGGGTGAGTCGCGCGGGAGGGTGGCGCGATGAAAATCCTGCACTTGGAGGATGACGCGAACGATGCCGAGCTCGTGCGCCGGATGGTCATGGAGGAGTGGCCCGATTGCCACATCACGTGCGTCAGCAGCCGCTTCGCTTTCGTGGGCGAGCTGCACCTTACCCACTATGACCTCATCCTGTCGGACTTCGGGCTGAATCCACTCAACGGGATCGAGGCCTTGCAGCTCGCGAAAGATCGCGTGCCGGACACGCCGTTCATCTTTCTTTCGGGCACGATCGGCGAGGATCGGGCGATCGAGGCGCTTCGTGCCGGGGCGCAGGATTACGTGATCAAGGACCGGATGAAGCGGCTGAACGCGGCGATCGCGCGCGCCTTGCGCGAAAGCGAGGAACGCCGGAAACACCGCCAGGCGGAAAGCCGCGTCCGCGAGCTGGCGGAATTCCTCAACCAGGCGCGCGAGGCGGTCATCGTGACCGACCTCGATGGACGGATCACCTTCTGGAACCAGGGGGCCGAGCGGCTTTCCGGCTGGAGCACGCCGGATGCACTGGACAAGACCTGCGCGCAGCTTTTCGGCGCCACCATCGCCGCACCGATCAACGTCGCGTGCGAGGCCGCCCTTGTGACCGGGGAATGGAGCGGCGAGATCGCGCTGGCCGATCGTGCGGGCCAGACCCGGCTGCTGGAGTTGCGGATTTCGCTCATGCGCGACGACGCGGGCCGCCCGCGCGCGCGACTCGCGCTGGCCACCGATATCACCGAGCGGCGCCAGGCGGAGGGACGCATCCGGGAGCAGGCGCAGATGCTCAACCAGGCGCGCGAAGCGATCTTCATCACCGATTTGCAGCACCGGGTGATTTCCTGGAGTGCGGGTGCGGAGCGGTTGTACGGCTGGAAGGCCGAGGAGGTCATCGGCCAGCGCACCGAGGAGTTGTTCGATCCGCCGGTCCAGGCCGCGATGCAGGCCGCACGCGCCGCCGCTTTTGCGCAGGGCCAGTGGCTCGGGGAGCTGCAGATGCACAATCGCGCCCGCGAGCCGTTGTTCGTCGAATCGCGCCAGACGCTGATTCGCGACGATGCCAACCAGCCCAAGGCGCGACTTTGCATCGACAGCGACATCACCAGCCGCAAGCAGCTCGAGGAGCAGTTCCTCCGCGCGCAGCGCATGGAGAACGTCGGGCTGCTTGCGGCCGGCATTGCGCATGACCTCAACAATATGCTGGCGCCCATTCTCCTCGCGGCGCCGATGCTGCGGGAGCACGTGAGCGACATGGGCGGGCTCAACCTGCTCACGACCCTCGAGCGCAGCGCCGAGCGCGGCGCCAACCTCGTGCGGCAGATTCTGGCTTTTGCCCACGGGGCCACCGGCGAACAGCGGCTGCTGCAGGTGAAGCACCTGTTGCGCGACATCTCGTCGGTCATCAGCGGGACTTTTCCCAAGTCGATCAAGCTGGAGGATCACATCCCGGGCGATTTGTGGCCGATCACGGGCAACGCCACGCAGATTCACCAGGTGCTCCTCAACCTCTCGGTGAATGCCCGCGATGCGATGCCGGCGGGAGGCGTCCTCCGGCTGCGCGCGGAGAATTGCGCGCTGGACGACGCGGCCGCCGCGGAGCTCGAGGGCGGCCGGCCGGGCGCGTTTCTCGTGCTGCACGTGGAGGACACCGGCACCGGGATTCCACCGGAAGTACAAAAGCAAATGTGGCAGCCCTTCTTTACCACCAAGGAAGCCGACAAGGGCACGGGACTCGGGCTTTCGACGGTGCGCGGCATCGTGGAAAATCACGGCGGGTTCATCGATCTCAAGTCGGAGCTCGGCCGCGGGACGACCTTTCGCACTTACCTGCCGGCGGTGGAGGACGCCCCGGCCGATCGCGCGCCACCGCCGGTGCGCCCCGCGATGCAACGCGGCAAGGGGGAACTCATCCTGGTGGTCGACGATGAGCTGCACATTCGCGAG
>JBKJRG010000707.1:0-2636 GCA_046594805.1 Opitutaceae bacterium
GGTTGAGCGTGAGCAGCTCGAAGAAATCGTAGCAGCAGTTCTCGAGCATCATGTAATGCTTTTTCGTGCGCTCGGAAGTCTCCACCAACTGCCAGCACTCCTCCATGTTCACCGCGGCCGGGATCTCGGAGAAGGCGTGTTTGCCGTGCTCCATCGCGTAAACGGAGATCGGCGCGTGCAGCGGCCATGGCGTGCAGTTGTAGATCACGTCAATGTCGTCGCGCTCGCAGACTTTCTTCCACGCGTCCGCGCTGCCGGTGTACGTCTCCGGCTTGTGCTTGGTGCCTTCTAGCGCCTTCAGGCCGGCCGCGATCCGCTCCGGCCGGATGTCGCACAGCGCCTTGATCTCCACGCCTTCGATCACCCGATGCCGCGGCAACGCGCCTGCCCCCCGCGAGCCGACGCCAATCAGGCCGATGCGCACGGTGTCGAGTTTTGGCGCCGCGTAGCCGGACATGTTGAATCGCTGCGCGCCGGTGCCGGCGGCGCTCCGCTGCGCCGTGACGGCACCCGCGGCCGGCGCGTTCGCGCCGCGCAGGAAGGTGGCAGCCGCCAGGCCGGAGCCGGCCAGCGCCGTCTTGGCCAGGAATTCGCGTCGGGTTGAGTTCATAGGTCGTTCCGGTGGGGGTTGGGGGCTTCAGACCCCCGGGGTTTCGCTCAAAATCTGCGGAGGGTGGATCTCCGGCCGTTCCGCGGAGTTTTCACGGGAGAAAGCACGCTTTTCGAAAACAGCCTTTGGGCGGTGGGGCAACAAAGTTATCCCCTCGTGGCGCCCCGGTTGCGGTGGCGGTCTGGATCTGCACGCGGTTCGGGTTGTTACGTCGTTGGCGCCGACCACACCGGAGCGGCAGCTACCACTTGATCACCGAGGCACAACTGTAACGACGCGCCTAATGATCGACGAGGGACGTCGCATTACTTACCGCGGCGGTGACGCCGCGCCACCGGAAGCCGCCTCCGCTTTCCGCAACGGCCGCTCCGGATCGAAGTCGGCCTTTTCGAAATCGCTGTCCTCCACCCACCCAGCTTTCGGATTCTCGCCTTTCATGAACTTGGCGTGGAAGCCCCCCGTCACGGTATGCGGATAGCGATCGAAGGTCGCCCCCTGCCCTGCCATCCGTGAATCCCCCTGCGCCTGCAAATCCGCGAACAGTTGCCGTTGCAGCGCCTCGCGCCGGCTTTGGTGGGCCGGGTCCGCCGCCAAGTTGGTCATGCAATCCGGATCCGCCCGCAAGTCGTAGAGCTCCTCCGGAGGACGCCGGCCGAAATTCAGCTCCCACCGCCAGTGGTTCATCCCCGCCCGATTCTCCGCGAGGATCAGCGACTTGGTCGGGCTGCCGTCGGTGTTGAGATAACCCGTAATCGGATCGCACATCGGCCAACGTGACGGCTCGAAGTTGCGCAAATAGAGAAAGCCGTCGCGATGAATCCCGCGCACCGGATAGCCCACGTCGTCCGGCCGGCCGACATCATGCCGCTCCTGCCCAATCAGGAGATGATCCCGGCCGGGCTGCACCCGCCCGCGTTGCGGCGCGACCTCGCGCAAAATCGGACCGAGGCTCCGCCCCGTGATCGGCTGCATGCCGGCTTCGGTCGCGTTGACGCCCGCGAGTTCGAGAAAAGTCGGCGCGAAATCGATAAAGCTGACGTAGTCCTCCACCACCCGGCCGGGCTTCGCGATCCCCCGGCCCCAGCGAATGGCGAGCGGCAGGTGATTCGAGAGCTCGTACGTCGCGCCCTTGGCTCGTGGGAACGGCATGCCGTTGTGCGCGGTGACCACGATGAGCGTGTTCTCGAGCTGGCCCGCCTTTTCCAGCTCCGCCACGATTCGGCCCAGGTGCTGGTCGAAGTATTCAATCTCGAAGGCGTAATCGAGCAGGTCGTTGCGCACCGTCGCATTGTCCGGCCAGAACGCCGGCACCCGATCAATTTCACCCGGCGACTTGCCGCCGAGCTTTGCGCCCGAACCGCGTTGATAAGCCCGGTGCGGCTCGTGCCCGCCGTACCAGAAACAGAAGGGCTGTCCCGCCGGCTTTTTGCCCAGGAATTCCGCGAAGTTGGCCGCATAATCGACGATGGCCATTGCGGGCGTCGGCGGTTGGGTCTTCGCCTGGTTGAACAGCGGGCCGGTCAGTTGCCGCGGCTTCCCGTCGACCTGGCCCGCATTGCCGGGTGACCAGCCTTTGCCCGTGTAGCCGGCGAAATATCCCTGGGCGCCGAGCACTTCCACGAAGCTCTTGAATTTGGCGGGGAAATTCCCCGCGTGGTTCGCCGCCTCCTCCAGTTGCCAGCTGTTGCGGCCGGTCAGGATGCAGGCGCGCGACGGCGCACACTTCGCGTTCGGGGTGTAGGCGCGCGTGAATAGCAGGCCCTCTCGGGCAATCCGATCGAAGGCCGGTGTCTTGACCCACGCCGTGCCGTACGCGCCCGCATGCGGGAACGACTGGTCGTCGGAAATACAGAACAGGATGTTCGGTCGTTCGGCGGACGCGGCCAAGCCGCGCGCGCCGGCGCCGAGGATGACCAGGACGAGGAAAAGTTTATTCATGGGGAAAATTGAAAACCCTCCTTCGTAGCCACGAGCGTGAGCAAGTGGAATGCCCCCCGCTCGCTCACGCTCGCGGCCATCACGATTT
>JBKJRG010000734.1:0-2701 GCA_046594805.1 Opitutaceae bacterium
ATGAAACCCTGACCCGGCGATGAACCCGCCGCTCCACGACCTGAGCCATCCCCCGCCGGCCGATGCGTTGCTGACACGTCGCCAGTTTTTCGGCCGGTCGGCGACGGGTATCGGCGGCGCGGCGCTCGCGTCGTTGCTCGGTCCCGGCCTGCTGGCGGCGACGGATGGCGGCACCCTCGGCCGGCCGCATTTCGCGCCGAAGGCAAAGCGCGTGATCTATTTGTTCATGCACGGCGGGCCTTCGCAGCTCGATCTCTTCGACCACAAGCCTGGACTGCGCGCGTTGCACGGCACGGATCTGCCGGAGTCGGTGCGGGGCGCGCAGCGGCTCACCGGGATGACGAGCGGGCAAAAAACTTTCCCGGTCACGTCGTCGCTGTTCAATTTCGCCCGGCACGGCCGCAGCGGCGCGTGGGTGAGCGAGCTGCTGCCGCACACGGCGGGCATCGTCGACGAACTCTGCTTCCTCCGCTCGCTCCACACCGAGGCGATCAACCACGATCCGGCGGTGACGTTTTTGCAGACGGGGCACCAGCAGCCGGGCCGGCCCAGTTTCGGCGCTTGGACGAGCTACGGCCTCGGCAGTGAAAACAAAAACCTGCCGGCCTTCATGGTGTTGATTTCGCGCGGCAGCGCGGCGCGCCCCGCCGATCCGCTGTATGCGCGGCTGTGGGGCTCGGGTTTTCTCCCTTCGAATCACCAGGGAGTGAGCCTGCGCAGCAGCGGCGATCCGGTGCTTTATCTTTCCAATCCCGCCGGCCTCGACGCCGCCTCGCGCCGTGATCAGCTCGAGGTGATCGGCGAACTCAACCGCGCACACCAGGCGCGGCACCTCGATCCGGAGATCGAGACGCGGATTGCGCAATACGAGATGGCGTTTCGGATGCAGACGGCCGTGCCGGGGCTCGCGGATTTGCGCGACGAAAGCGAAAAGACCTTCTCGGCCTACGGGCCGCAGGCGCGCGTGCCGGGGACGTTTGCCGCGAACTGTCTGCTCGCGCGCCGGCTCGCGGAGCGCGACGTGCGTTTCATCCAGCTCTACCACCGCGGCTGGGATCAGCACTACAACCTGCCGAGTGATCTGCGGCTGCAGTCCGAGGACATCGACCAACCCTGCGCCGCGCTCATCCGCGATCTTAAGCAACGCGGGCTGCTCGACGAGACGCTGGTGATCTGGGGCGGCGAGTTTGGCCGGACGGCCTACAGCCAGGGCAAACTGGAGTCCGCGAACTACGGCCGCGATCACCACGGGCGCTGCTTCACGATGTGGCTTGCGGGCGGCGGCGTGAAACCGGGCGTGATTCACGGGGAAACCGACGACTTCAGCTACAACGTCACGCGCGATCCCGTGCACGTGCACGACCTCAACGCCACGCTGCTGCACCTGCTCGGCCTCGACCACACGCGGCTGACCTTTAAGTTCCAGGGCCGCAATTACCGGCTCACCGACGTCGAAGGCAAAGTCGTCGCACCCATCCTGGCCTGAGATTCCGTTACCTCAAAATGCATAACCGGTGGAGCGCGTTGACCTCAGCGCGCTTTTGGCGATGCCCTCCAGGCGTGCATCGATTATTGACGGCCGTTGCGTCCGGGTCCAAAGCCACTGAACCCGGCGAAACGCACCTGCGTTTGGTCCAGCGGGCGCGTGTTATCGAGAATCCCCATCCATGAACGTCCAATGCAACGCGTGACAAAGAGTGGAGTGCTTGTAGTTCCGTCCCGCACGCGGGACGGAACTACCAACAGGTCCCGAAGGTGAATCTTGTGCCTCGCTAACGGTTGGTTAGTTTTTTTGTCAATTTTGCTGCTTCATCAATCGCGTCAGCAGAAGTATTAGCCTAAGCGGCAACTTTCGCCTGCGCGGTTACCAAACACTATGATTACCCCCACCAATCCTGCCGGCCGTCACTGGTTGACCTGCCTCCAAACGACGGCGCTTACCGTTGTTTTATTCTTCGGCTTCGCCGTTCAATCGGGGTTCGCCCAAGGGAGCCTTTCCGGCCGCGTGACGAACGCAGCTACAGGGAAACCCTTGGAGGGCGCCCGCGTAGAGCTCAAGGGAACGGGAAGGGCGACGACGGCCGACTCGGACGGAGAGTATCGGTTTGCCGAATTGGCTCCTGGAACGGTTGCCCTGTCCGTATCCTACACCGGCTTGAACACGGTCGATGAACCTTTAACCGTGAATTCCGGAACGCCGATACGCCGCGATGTGGCGTTGACTGCCGAGATCTATCGCCTGAGCAAATTCGTTGTGTCGGGTGAACGTGAAGGGAATGCCCAGGCAATCACGCTCCAAAAGCAATCGAGCGGGATCAAAAACATCGTTTCGACGGATGCGTTTGGCAGTCTGGCCGGCAATCCCGCCGATTTGCTGATGCGTTTGCCCGGCATTGAGGCTGAATCCGTGGGTGGTGATCGTCGATACGTAAGGATCCGCGGTTTGCACCAGGCGCTGAGCACGGTGACCATGGACGGGAGCCGCGTTGGATCGGGGGGCGGAGCGTCGGGCGGCGGCCGCGACTACGAGTTCAATCCGGTGGGCTCGGACACCATCGAGCGAATCGAGGTGGTCAAGTCGCCGACGCCGGACATGTCAGCGGACTCGATCGGAGGAGCCGTCAATTTCGTGAGCAAGAATGCATTCAACCACGGAATGGAACGCCGCATCAGCGGGTCGATCGGGGCCATCTGGCGCGCC
>JBKJRG010000768.1:0-12895 GCA_046594805.1 Opitutaceae bacterium
AGAGCGCGTTTCGCGCGAAACGCACCGTTGCGGGCCCGGCGGACGCGGGCAGAGCGCGGGCCATGGTTTTTGATCCCGGCTCGGAATACTCCAAGGGGGCTGAGCGCGGGGCCGCGACCGGCGGAGTTGTGTCCCGGGGCGTGAATAAAACCACGGCCAAACCCGCGGCGCATCCCCACCAAAGAAACCAGCGGCGGACGTTAGGATTCTTCGGCATGGGCGGGGCTAGAAAAGGCGAAGGTCGCCGGCGCCGCAACAGCCGTTGCGCCGGTGGGAAGCCTCTCCGGCGCCGACAAACGACTTAAGCCGACTTATTCAAGTCGATCGTTCGTCCGAAAAGGACGGAAAAGCCCCGAACTCAGCTCCCGTAGGTTTTCATGCCAAAGACCGGGGAGGCAGCGGGAAGGGCGGTGCAAACCGAGCCCTTTTTTACAAAGCCACTTACAGGTGCAGAGTCTTTGACGCGCTCCAAAAAACCCTCCAACTTGCGCCGAATGAAATCGGTCAAGGTTCCAGCGCTCGAGCTGTTTCTCCACGAGATGATTCCTCTCGCCAAGGCGATGGGGGTCGGCGTGGAGGTCAGCGACGACCGATCGTTGGTGCTGCGCGCACCGAAGGAGCAGAACAAGAATTCGCTCAACACCGCCTTTGGCGGCAGCCTGGTCTCCCTCGCCACCCTCGCCGGTTACGGCGTCGTCTGGGAGCTGATGAAGAATGAAAAAGGCGCGGAGAAAACCGAATGGCGCATCGTGGTGAAGGAAAGCCGCGCCGCGTACCGGCGGCCGGTGATCGGCGATTTGCGCGCGATTTGCGAGCGGCCCGCCCAGGCCGTGATTGCGGAATTCAAGGAGGCGCTCGGCCGCTACGGGAAGGCGAAGCTCAAGCTGAAGGCCTCGATCGTGGAAAACGGCAACGTGGCCGTCGATGTGACCGCGGCGTTCGTGGTGACGCGCTAGCGCGAATAATTCATACCCGAGGAAAAGGCCGGGCGCGATTCCTGCTTAAGTTGTTGGTGTGAACAAATCAACTGCGACAGAGACCAGCGCCCGGCCCTCGACAGAGTGTCAGCAGGGCTCGTTCCACTTTCAAGGTCTCGGTGCACGCAAAGTGGTGGCCGATTTTTCCGGCGGCACGCTTTCGAACGACGGGGGCATGCTGTTGTTGCGGCAGATTGATGCCGGGTTGGGCCTGACCCGGACGTTGGCCGGCTGCTTCGGCGATGGGCGGAATCAGCGTTTTGTCGACCACTCGGTGCAGCAATTGCTCGCGCAGCGGATCCAGGGCCTGGCCTTGGGCTACGAAGATCTCAACGATCATCAGCAACTGCGCCGAGATCCCCTGCTGGCCGCGGTCTGCGAGAAGCGTGATCCCTTGGGCCAGGATCGATTCAACCCGCAGGACCGTGGCATCGCCTTGGCGGCGCCCTCGACGCTGAACCGGCTGGAGTTATCGAACAGCAAGCACACGCGCTGCCACAAGCTGCCGCACGATCCGCGGCAGGTGGAAAACTGCCTGTTGACCATGGGCGTGCGCTGCCCTGCCGAAGCACACCAGGGAGATCGTGCTGGATTTGGACAGCATGGGACACTTGGTGCATGGGCTGCAGGAAGGCCGGCACTTCAGCGGGTATTATGACGGTTATGGTTACCATCCGCTGTACATCGTGGCGGGCGACATCGTGCTTTGGGCGCAATTGCGCAGCAGCGAGAGCGACACCGCCGGCGAGGTGGTGGCGGCGCTGGAAAAAATCGTGACGGCGATCCGTCGGCGTTGCAAAAAAGCGCGGATCATCGTGCGCGGCGACAGCGCTTTTTGTCGGCCTGAGTTCATGGCCTGGTGCGAAGCGCAGCGGGAGGTTTATTACTGCCTGGGTTTGCAGAGGAACGCGGTGCTGCTGAAAAAGCTCGGACCGGCGCTGGGCGATGCGCATGCCCGCCGCTGCCTGTGTGGGGCGCCGAGTACGCGCGTGTTCACGGAGTTCGAGTATCAGACGCTCAAGACTTGGCCGCGCGCGCGGCGGGTGATCGGCAAGGCCGAGGTGATGGCCGCGGGCGATAATCCGCGCTTCATCGTCACGAACTTGCCGGCCAGGGGCTTCAAGCCGGAAAAGGACCGGGAGCGCTTCACGCCGGCGCGGCTCTACGAAGAACTCTATTGCGCGCGTGGGGAGATGGAAAACGTGCTCAAGCAACAGGTGCTGGACCTGCAGGCCGATCGGATGAGCACGCATTATCTGGCGAGCAACCAGTTGCGCCTGTGGCTGGCGGCCTTTGCGTATATGCTCTTGGAGCGATTGCGGGCGTGGGGCTGTCCAGGAACACCCCTGGCGCAGGCTACCGTCGGAACCATCCGCTTGAAGTTGTTGAAGGTGGCCGCGCGGGTGACGGTGAGCGTCCGGCGGGTGTATGTCCAGTTGAGCAGCGCCTACCCACTGTCGGACTTGTTTCGGCTCTGCCACGCCCGCGTGATGACAGGGGGATTGCCCGCCGGCTGAATCGCACGGACCCCAGAGGGCGAAAATCGACCGAGGGCAGCTCGGCCGACGAGCGGAGCGTCGCCCGCCATCGGGGAAAACCAGCCGGTCGCGGTCGAAACGAATCACCGTCGCTCCGCTCGCACGCTTCGGACCAGAAAATCACCGTCGACCGTCTCCCCAAGCTCGCACCCATCACCGAAACTCGAGAATTGAGCCCGCGTATGAAATAACCGGGCTAGTGCGCCACCGCAGTTCGGAGTTTGGAGTTCGGAGTTCGGAGTTCAGAGTTCAGAATTCTTCCGCTGACCACGCGTCTCCGTGGGTCGGGTCTCCTCAACTCCAAACTCCAAACCCCAAACTCCAAACCGAAACACATCTGAACGCGCGCCCGCGTTCAGATGTGTTTCGAGTCCGCCTCGTCCTTCTTGACGTAGCCGCTTTCCTGCCGCGCGTGGTTCACCGCGTTTTTCTTCAGGTAGGCCTGATAGACATCGTCGGCGGTCATGCCGAGGGTCTGCGCGAGTGAAACCAAAAAGTGAAACAGATCGACCACCTCGACCTTCGCGTTCTGCTCGTCGAATTTCTGGTATTTCGCCCACCATTTCCACGGCACGCTATCGATCAACTCCGCGGTTTCCTGCTGCATGGCGCGGGTGTAGTTGAGGATCCACTTCGTTTTTTCCTCGTCGGTGGATGGCGGCAGGTTGACCCCGATCCGGCGGTTCAAGCCGTCCTGCATCTGAAAAATCTCCTCGAGTTTGTCCATGGTCCCGACGCTGGCCGCGCCCGGCGCGACGTGGCAAGGAAAAGGTCGGGGCGTCGAAAACCGAAAACCGGACCGGAATTGCCACTTGCCACTGGTGACTCCGGCAGCGAGGGTTTGCCCTTCATGCACGCGTTGAGCGCGTTCCGCGCTCCGGGTGCCTTAACCATCCTGATCGTTCCCGTTATCGGTGAGCGCCGGGATAAACCCAACACACACAATGCCAGATCAAGATAAGTTCGGCGCGCCTGACACGGCGCCCGACTTGACCGCTCCCGCCGCCCCGGCGAAAGCGGATACGCCAACGATGCCGCCCAGCGGCTCCTTCGGCGCGACCCGGGGCTCAGGCCTCCTGCGCGGCAAGCGTCCGTCTGCCTCCAGCGCCAGCCCGGGCACCACGGCCCCGGCCGCGAGCGGTTACCAACCCAGCGCGCTCGAAGTCATCAAGAGCCAGAGCGAGTACAAGAATCCGTTCACCGGCGAAACCGCCGTACACGCGCCTGCCCCCGCCGAGCCTGTCGCGCGGGTCGTCAACGAGCCTGCTCCGCCGGCCGCTCCTCCCCCTGCCCCCGCCCCGGCGGTCCGTCCCGCCTTCGTGCCGGCACCCCGCGCCGAAACGCGCGCGCCGGATGTCACCGAGGCTCCCGCCAAAGCTGAGCTCAACATTCTTCCGCCCGAGCAGACGAAGCGCCCTGATGTGCGCTGGGAAGCGGCCGGCGCCAGCGCCGCGGCCTCCCCGGAGCAGGAGCAACCGCGCCGCGATGAGCGGCCCACCTTCACGCCACGCGGCGAAGCCCGCGAGCCGCGGGCGTTCGAGCCCC
Source organism: Opitutaceae bacterium (assembly GCA_046594805.1). Lineage (GTDB taxonomy): Bacteria > Verrucomicrobiota > Verrucomicrobiia > Opitutales > Opitutaceae > ER46. The sequence goes on from JBKJRG010000768.1 coordinate 4,061, forward strand.
GCGAAGGCCGCGGGCCCGATGCCCGCGAGGCGCGGCAGCCGCGCGACCCCCGCGAACAACGCGAGCCCCGCTCCTTCGAGCCCCGCCAGCCCCGCGATCCCCGCGAACAGCGTGAGCCGCGCGAGCCAGGCAGTTATCAACCGCGCGATCCCCGCGACCGCCAGCCGCGTGATCCCCGCGATTACCAGCCGCGCGATCCGCGTGAGCAACGCGAGCCGCGGAAGTTCGAGCCCCGGACCCCGCAACCGGCACGCGATCACGCTCCGCAGCCCGAGGCGCCGAAACCATCCGGCGGCTTTTTCGGCTGGCTCAAGGGCCTGTTTGCCCGTCCCGCCGCGGAAGCTCCCGGGTCCCGTCCCGACCCCGACAACCGCCCCGAAAGTGGCGGCGATCGCTATCGCGGCGGTCGTGGTCGCGGACAGGGCGGTCACGGCGGCCAGGGTGGTTACCGCAACGAGAACCGCGGACCGCGCAGCGGCCAGCCTTATCCCCCGGGTGGCGATTCGTCCGGCGGCGATGAGCAACAGGGCGACGGCCAGTATCCACGGCGCCGGCGTCGGCGTGGCGGGCGCGGCCGCAGTCGGGGCGATGGCGGCGATCGCGGCGGTCCGCGTCCGGAAGGCCAGCAGGGCGGCGGCGCCATCTAAAAACGGCCAGAGACAAAAGACCAGAGATCAGGGACTCCAAACACAGACCAAGGGATAATTCCCTTGGTCTTTTTCTTTTCCGCTTTCAGTCCCCCGCTCTTTCGTGGATTGGTCGGATTGTCCAGGTCTCTGGTCTCTGGTCTCTGGTCTCTGGTCTCTGGTCTCTGCTCCCTGGTCCTTTCCCACATGGCCGATCTCATCGTCAACGGCGGCAAGCCCCTGTCCGGCACCATCACTCCGTCGGGCAACAAAAATTCCGCGCTGCCCATCCTGTGCGCGACGCTCCTCACCGACGAGCCGGTGCGGCTGCAACATGTGCCCGCCATCACCGACGTCGAGAAACTGGTCACGTTCTTCCAGGAGCAGGGTTCGCGGATCACCTGGGACAAGGCGGCCGGCACGATGGACATCGATCACTCGGCCTTCGACGCGCGCCAACTTGAGGGCGAGCTGCCCTCCGGCATGCGCTCGTCGGTGTTGCTGTTTGCGCCGCTGCTGCAGCGGATGAAAAAAATCACGATACCTTCCAACGCGAAGGGCTGCTCGCTTGGGATCCGCGAGCTGGATCCGCATCTGGAAATCCTCGGCAAGCTCGGCGCGAAGATTCGGCACAACGGCGATCTGAAGCTGACGCTGGCGAAGAAATTCCGCGGCGCGCGCCACTGGCCGGACTATATGTCGGTCACGGCGACCGAGAATTTTGTCATGGCGGCAGTCCTGGCGGAGGGCGAGTCGGTGCTGATCAACGCGGCAAGCGAGCCGCACGTACAGGATTTGTGCGAGATGCTCGTGCGCATGGGCGCGAAAATTTCCGGTCTCGGCACGAGCAGGCTCACGGTCGAGGGCGTGAAGCGGCTGCGCGGCGGCACCTTCACGATCAACACCGATTACCACGAGGTGGTCACGTTCCTCGCGCTCGGCGCCATCACGGGCGGCGAGGTCAAGGTGAAGCATTCGCTCCCCCATCACTTCGATCTCATCACGCGCGCGTTCGAGAAGCTGGGAGTCGTGGTCGAGCATCGCGGCGACACGGCCATCGTCCGGCGCAACCAAAAGCTGGTGATCGAGGCGCCGTTCACCAGCAACCTCCTCCCGAAAATCGAGGCGGCACCCTGGCCTTATTTCCCCGTCGATCTCCTGCCCTGCATGATTGCGCTGGCGGTGCGCGCGCAGGGGGCGATTCAGTTCTGGAACAAGGTTTACGAGGGCGGCTTCACCTGGATTCCGGAGCTCTCGAAATTCGGCGCACACGTGGTCGTCAGCGACCCGCACCGCGTGATCGTGTTTGGCGACCGGCCGCTGCGGCCGGCCACGGTCGACGCGCCCTACATCATCCGCGCCGCGGTGGGCCTCTACATGATTGCCGCGAGCATCCCCGGCCGGTCGGTGGTGAAGAACGCCGACACGATCAAGCGCGCGCACCCGCGATTCGTGGAAAACCTCCAGAGCCTGGGCGCCGAGGTCGAGTGGAAGTGATTCAATTGCGGATTTTGGATTGCGGATTGCGGATTCAAGGCATTCCAAGCCCACTTCCTTCAGTACTTCTGCCGTGAGCCAATCCGAAATCCGCAATCCGCAATCCGCAATGGCGGGGCAAGCAGGCTCCGCCAAAGGTCTCGGCTATATCACGACCACGCTGGCGGCGCCGGTCACGGTAGTCGAGGCGGCGCTGCGGCCGCTGTCGTTCGCCGACTTCACCGGCCAGCCGAAGACGGTCGAGCGGCTGCAGGTGATGGTCGGCGCGGCGAAGAAGCGCGGCGAGGCGCTCAACCACATCCTGCTTTCCGGCCCGCCCGGCCTGGGCAAGACCACCCTCGCGTTCATCCTCGGCCATGAACTGGGCCGGAACGTGCGGGTGACCTCGGGCCCCGTGATCGAAAAGGCGGGCGATCTTGCCGGGCTCCTCACCAACCTGGAGGAAGGCGACATTTTGTTTATCGACGAAATCCACCGGATTCCCAAGACGGTGGAAGAGTATCTTTACTCCGCGATGGAGGACTTCCGGCTCGACATCATGATCGACCAGGGCCCGAACGCGCGGAGCGTGCGACTCACGATTCCTCGCTTCACCCTGATCGGCGCGACGACGCGAAGCGGGTTGCTCACGGCGCCACTGCGCTCGCGTTTCACCCTCCAGACGCGGCTGGACTATTACGACGCCGCGACGCTCGACGGCATCGTCCGCCGGAGTTGCGGCCTGCTCAACGTCGCGATCGACCCCGAAGGCGCGAAGGAGATTGCCACGCGATCACGCGGCACGCCGCGGGTCGCCAACAACCTGATCAACTTCGTCCGTGATTTCGCGCAGGAGCGAGCCGACGGCCGCATCACTCAGGTCATTGCCCGCGCGGCGCTGGAACTGCTCGAAATCGATGCCGCTGGACTGGACGAGATGGACAAACGCATGCTTCGCGTGATGGCCGAGAATTACCGGGGCGGCCCCGTAGGCATGAGCACGATTGCCGTCGCGGTGGGCGAAGAGGCGGAGACGCTGGAGGAAGTGCACGAACCGTTCCTCATTCAGGAAGGCTACCTTCAGCGCACGCCACAAGGCCGTGTGCTTACCGCGAAGGGTTATCATGCCATCGGATTGAAGCCGGCGACTGGCGAGCAGGGCTCGCTGTTGTGAAAGTTCGGCTTCGGCCGCCGCCAGATCGAGCATGGGGACGGCGTTCGCCGGAACCGGCTCGCGTTCCCAGCCCGCCACCCGCAACGGCTGGGGCTCGAGCATCCAGCGTTCGACCGAAGGGACCAGGGAGTAGCGGGTGAGATAGGCGAAGCCAATCACGCCCTGCACAAGGGCCATGGCGTTGATCCAGAGTCCGCGCGTGCTGAAACCATCTATGCCAGTCGGCGGAAACAGGCCCGGCACCAGCGTCGGCAACAACCACATCGTGAGCCCCAGTAAAACAAAACCGAGAGCATTCCCCTTCGTCATATCTCGCGCAGTAAGCCACGCCCGTGCCACGGTCCGCCGGAATGCCGCAAGCCGCTGCGGTCGCATCACATGGAATTTATCAATGGGAAACGGACGGGGGCCTAATACCCTATTTCGCACGAAATATCCGCCCCAGTTCGTGCAAGGCGCAAGACGGTGAGGGAGCTTCATCCGTCAGGTTTTGGGGTTCCACTTTTCGGCCCCGAATTAATTTCATGCGCCGAGGTCGCGGCCAGAAACGACGCCGCGAACGTGCAATCGGGGCTGGAGTTTTGGGGTGCCGCTGGGCAAACCCGCTGCGTGCAGTTGCGTTGCCCCCACGCCTGATCGATGGCCATCACCCGTCGAGAATTGCTTCGCTCCGCCGGAGTCGTGGCCGGGGCATCCGCCCTTGCCTCCGGAGCCGCACCGGCCGGCCGCGCGGCTGATGGGCCCCCGACGGAATCGACCGGGACAACCGCGTCCATCGTCGATGTGCCTGATTTCGAGCGCGCGGCGAAAGCGCGGGTTTCTCCGATGGCGTGGGATTATGTGTCCGGGGCCGCCGCCGATGAACTGACCCTGCGCTGGAACCACGAGGCTTACACGCGGCTGCGGCTGAACCCGCGCGCGCTGGTGGACGTATCGAAGCTCGACACCCGGGTCCGGCTGCTCGGCCGCGAGCTGCCGTTTCCCATCCTGCTCGCACCGACGGCCTATCACAAACTCTTCCACCCCGAAGGGGAAATCGCCACGGCCAAGGGCGCGCACGCCGCCGGGGCGACCTTGGTCGTGAGCACGTCGGCGACCACCAGCATCGAAGATATTGCGGGCGCGACCGCGGGACCGTTGTGGTTTCAACTCTACGTGCAACCGGACCGCGGGTTCACCCGCGAGCTCGTGCAGCGCGCAGCCGCGGCGAAATACGAGGCGCTCGTCGTTACCGTGGACACCCCGGTCCTCGGCCCGCGGTACCGCGAGATCCGCAGCCGGTTCACCCTGCCCCCGGGCATGGAGCGGCCGAACCTCAAGGGTATCGGCGGCGGTGGCGCCTCGAACCGGCCGGACGAGAAACAAATCTACAGCACCACGCTCGATCCGACGCTGACGTGGAAGGATATCGACTGGCTGCGCTCGCTGACGCCCCTGCCGGTCATCCTGAAAGGCATCATCAATCCCGACGACGCCGAACGCGCGGCCCAGGCGGGCGTGGCCGGGATCATCGTTTCGAATCACGGGGCCCGTAATCTCGACACCGTGCCCGCAACGATCGACGCGTTGCCGCAGGTGATTGCCAAGGTCGCGGGGCGCATGCCCGTCCTCGTGGACGGGGGCATCCGGCGCGGAACCGACATCCTCAAGGCGCTGGCACTCGGCGCCAACGCCGTGCTGGTGGGCCGCCCCTATTTATTCGGCCTGGCCGTGGAAGGCGCCCCCGGGGTCACGCGCGTGGTGAATATTCTGCGGCGCGAACTCGAGATGGCGATGGCCCTCTCCGGCCGTCCGACGATCGCGTCGATCGATTCGTCGGTGATCTGGCGGTGAAGTGGCATCGGCTTCCAGCCGATGATCTGCGGCTGGGAAGCCGCAGCCACTCACACATCCCCTCGTTGCGGCCGGAGCACGATCTCCTCGACCACGGTGTTGCGCGACAGCCGGTATACATCCAGGAACGCGCGGGCGACATCCGCGGCGGGCATGATCCGTTCCTCGGCGACACCGCTGCCTGCCCACGAAGGCGACCAGGTTGCGCCGGGATACACGCAGCAGACACGGACGCCCTTGTCTCGTAGCTCCGCCCGCATCACCTTGGTCAGGCCCGTCACGCCAAATTTCGCGGCGGAATACCCCGCCCCGCCGGGATAGGCGATGAGTCCCGCGATGGAGCTCATGTTGAAGATGTCGCCCCGCCGCCGTTTGATCATGGCCGGGGCAAATGCCCGCGAAACCAGGAAAACGCTGCGCAGGTTGGCCGCGATCATCCGGTCAAAATCGACCACGCTCATCTCCGTGAAGGGTGCGCCAAAAAATTTTCCCGCATTGTTGATCAACACGTCGACCAACCCGAAGCGTTGCTGCACCGCCGCGGCCATCGCTGCGACCGAGGCCTCGTCGCTGACATCGCAGGGAAAGGTCGCGGCCATGGCGCCGAGCTTCTGGCACGCGCGCGCGACCGCCTCGAGTTTCGCACCGTTGCGGGCCACCAGCGCCAGCCGCGCGCCGCGCAACTCGCGCGCAAAGGTTTTCGCAATCGCCGCGCCGATGCCCTGCGATGCACCGGTGATGAGGATGACTGGTTTGGGCATACTCGTGCGAACCATCATCAGCACACCAGCGATCCGAAATCCAGGAAGTCCGCGGTGAAGCCGCCCTTCACGCCCTTGCAGATCACGCTGACGGCGTCGTGCGAGTGCAGCGACTCGAGATGCGAACACACGATCCGGAAATCGTGGATGCGTTTCTCCCCATCGAATTCCCGGTAGAGCAGCCGCGCGGCGTCCTCGACGAACTTCAGGTGGGCGCCGTTCAATTCGGCGAAGGCCTGCTCATCCTCCCGTTTCACCATGACCTGGGTCTCCGTCTGCAGCGCCTCCGCGCACAAGGCGTGCACGTCCTCGATCCAGATTTTCTTGCCGGGGGTTTCCTCCAGCACCACGCGCGCCTTGCTCCGCTGCGAGTGGGGCACGGTGTAGGCGCCACGCGTCTGCCGCGCGTGCTCCGACAGCTCGGCCGAGCAGGGGCAGGCGGACGAGTAGACAAAATCGAAATGGATGAACCGGCGGTAATCGCCGTTCCGCGTCATGACCCCCTCGAACGCGACGTCGTAAAACTGATAGCCCTCGAGTCCGCTCCGCAGGCTGGGCTGGAGCATCGGGTACGAGAAACTGACTTTCAGCCGCGCATCCTTGCTCCGGACGTTCTTGAGATAGGAGCGAAGAATCCTGCCCATCCATTCGCCGGTGAAAACCTCGTCCTTGTGCTCGTAGAACGAACGCACGATCCGGCTCATGTTGATGCCTTTCAGATCGGCCTCGAGCGAGACCGTGCCCGTGACACTCGCCTCGAGGGTGAGGATGGTGCCCTTCTTGGTGCGGAATTTCAGCGGCAATTTGAAATTATGCACGCCCACCTGCTGGATTGGCACGTGCGCACCCTGAATCGCGTCGTGGGCTGCCTCCATCATGTCAGGCAGCGAGGCGCGGTAGGCACCCGTCACCCGGAATTTCTTGTCATAGCCGCGCGTGACACGCGGCTCCGCCCCGCTGGCAGAGCGGTGCAGGTACATCGGTTTCAGTTTGCTCATTTCGTTTTTGGAGGTTCGGCCCCTGCGGTTGGTGACGATAACAACCGCCGGGGAGAAAGATGAGATCTGGAAACGGCAAAAGGAAGAAACCACCGTACGCCAGGTTTCTTGTTTCTGCGGTTTCTTATTTTTGCCGTTTCTCCGGTTCCGGGCCGTAATACTCGGCAAAGTTTCGCGGCGTCTCGAAGAGCCGGACGCGATGCAGCTTGCCCGCGGTCAAACGCGGCTCGATTTGCTGCCAGAACGCGATGACAAGATTCTCGGTCGAGGGGATGATGCCCTGCAAAAAATCGACGTCGCTGTTCAGGTTGCGGTGGTCGCATTTGTCCGCGACCGCCACCTGCAGGATCTGCTTCAGCTCCCCCAAATCGATGACGTAGCCCGTCTCCGGATCGGGCTGCCCGCGCACCGTGACCTCGAGAACATAATTGTGACCGTGCCAGTGCGGGTTGGTGCAGAGGCCGAACTGCTCCTCATTCCATGTCTCGCTCCGCGCCGGGTTGTGCAGCCGGTGGGCTGAATTGAAATGCACCTGCCGGGTGACCAGAACCGTCCCGGTCAGGGAACGGACCCGCGCCGGGGATTTACCCGTACTCGGACGAGCGACGCGCCCGGCTTTGTGGGCCGGAGAGGGTGCGGGCCGAGAAGGGCGGGACGAAGAAGCCGGCATGGAGGGGCAGAGGTAGCACAATTCAGGCGTCGGTCAACCGTGGCAGCCGCCCGAACAGACCTGATCCCAGGCTGTGGTACCGCCAGCAACTGAAGAATTTGCAGATGGATACGACGAAAAAGTTGAACGCCGGGCATTATCTTAGGACAAATATGCAGCCGACGGATGTCCGCGGCTGCCCTGATGTCGAAACCATCCTCGAACACCTTTGCTGCCCCCGCCACCGCGACCTGCCAGGTCCTCTTTGGCGCCACCGCAGCGGGCGTCCGGCCCCGTGCCAACGACCCTGCGCTGCACATCGCGCTGCCGGTCCTCCACGGGGCTGACGCCGAGCGCTTGCTCGAGGGAGCGCAGCGGCCCGTGACTGAACAGGGCTGCACCCTCTTCCGCAGCCCCAAGGCCTTGGCGGGATTCGCGGTCGCCCAAGCCAGCGATAACCTGGAAGCAGCGGCGCGCGCACTCTACCGGCAGGTCTTTGCCGTCACCCGCGGACGCCGACTTTACCGGCTTTGGAACTACGTCCCGCAGATCAACGCCATCGCGCACGGCCTCGAAAACTACCGGCATTTCTGCCGGGGGCGCTCACTCGCGTTCGAGGAACACTTCGGCGACCATTTCCAGCGTCAATTGCCGGCCGCCTCCGCCGTCGGTACGACGGCTGGCCCGCTCGCCCTCGCGTTCCTGGCCGGTGACGCCCCCCCGCAACATTTCGAGAATCCGCGGCAGGTGCCGGCCTTCGAATATCCCGCGGACTACGGGCCGCGCCCGCCCAGTTTTTCCCGCGCCACGCTCGTGAAAACCGATTCGCAGCGGCAGGTCTTCATTTCCGGCACAGCCGCCATCCGCGGCCACGCCACCGTCGCGGTCGATCATCTCGAGGGACAATTGCCATGCACGATGGACAATCTCCAACTCATCGCAGACACCACCGGCGCCGGCGCCAACCTGGGCGTGACCGACGGCTGGCAGCGTGAATTCAAAGTCTATATCCGGCACGCCGCCGACCACGACAGCGTGCGCAGCTTCCTCGAACGTCACCTCCTCCAGCCAGACGATACCGTGATCTACCTGCAGGCCGATTTGTGCCGGGCGGATTTGCTGGTGGAAATTGAAGCGGTGCTGACGAAGGAAACCTGATCGCGCGGCGATTGCGGATTGCGGATCCGAATCGAGCGCCAGCTCAGCACGGTCTTTCGTTTTGGCCGCGTAAATGTAGGCCAGCTCGCTTGCGAGCGCGGTTTGGCGCGCGCAAGCGCGCTGACCTACGGTAAAGGCGTTTGAACAGCCAAAACGAAAG
>JBKJRG010000747.1:0-4035 GCA_046594805.1 Opitutaceae bacterium
CCGACGAGGTCGCGGCCGCGTCCCCAACGCTCCGCCATCGAAAAGGCATCCGTGTAGATCTGGCAGGGATGCAGGAAATCGGTGAGCGCATTGATGACCGGGACGCTTCCGACTGCCGCCAGCCGCTCGACTTCACTGTGGTCATAGGTTCGCACCACCAAGCCGTGCACAAAACGCGACAAGACCCGCGCCGTGTCCTCGACGGTCTCGCCGCGGCCGAGTTGGATGTCGTTTTTGTTGAGGAAAAGTGGATTGCCGCCGAGCTCATGAATGCCGACCTCGAAGGAAACGCGCGTGCGCGTGGAGGACTTGGAAAAAATCAGCGCCCAAGTCTGGCCCTTGAGCGGCGTCGGTGCGCCCTTCTTGCCGCGCTTCCTTTTCAGCTCGCGCGCCAGGGCGAAGAGCGCCGGCAGTTCGGAGCGCTTGAAGTCGGTCTCCTTGAGAAAGTGCTTCATGGAAGCGGCGAGGTGTAAGGCGTGGGAAAGGGGCGGACGAGTGAAAAAAGTGGAGGCCTCTTCGCCCCACATCACGCCCCCCTCAACCGACACAGACCGGGACATCCGCGGATATCCTCGCGAACGGCAGCAATGCGTCCGCGCGGAAGGCAATCGGTGACATGCTCGCACGATCCACCCTCGCTCACCAAGCCGTGACTGCCGCGCCTGGCTGATCATCTACAACTTCTCTCAGTTGACCCGCCCTCCCGCCGCTGGCAAATTGCCATCATGGTAAAAACCCAGATCCAACTCCCCGACGACCTCTACCGCGAGGCCAAGCGCGTCGCCGCCGATTACGAGATGAGCTTCGCTGAAGTCGTGCGCCGCAGCCTCGAACGCACCATGCCGGCCTACCCGCGGAAGGGCGCCGCCGCCTGGCGCCCGCCCGAGCCGATGGACCTCGGCCAGCGCTGCACCGTCGACGCCGACGAACTGCGCCTGCTCGCCAACGAGCCCGACTACGTGCCGCGCCGCCTGCGCCGGAAATCCCGATGATCGCGCCCGACACCAATCTCCTCTTCGCCTGGCTTAACCGGGGGCATGTCTCGCACCGCGCGGCCGCCGCCTGGTTCCATTCCCATGCCGAGAATCCGGACATCGTCCTCTGCGAGCTCTGCCTCGTCGAACTCCACGGTCTGCTCCGCAATGACCTGCTCTTCGAGCGCCCTCTCGCGGCTCCCGCGGCGGTCGAAACGATTCAGCGCCTGCGCCACCATCCGTTCTGGGAACTCGTCGACTACCCCGGCGGCCTGATGGAATCTGTCTGGACCCACGCCGCCGCGCCCAAGCTCGCCCGTCGCCGCATCTATGACATCCGTCTCGCCCTCACGCTGCGGCACCACGGCGTCACCGAGTTCGCCACCGCCAACGTCAAGGACTTCGCCGGCTTCGGCTTCACGCGAATCTGGAATCCGCTGGCGACCGCGTGAACTTAACCTACGGCCGGCTCGCGAGCATCGCGCGGAAGATTTGCACCGACTTCGCCAGCTCTTCCACCGTCGCGTTGAGCGGTGGGAGCAGGCGCACGACGTTTCCACCGGCGCTCGGCGCGAGGAGGCCCCGATCCCGCAGCGCCGCGATATACGGCGATGGGTCGCCGGTCATCTGCACGCCCACGAGGTATCCGATGCCACGGACGCCGCTGATATGCTTCGGAAAATCGGTCGCGAGTTTCCGCAGCGCCTCATGCCACGACCCGCTCTGCATGCGCACTTTCTCCAGCAAGGTGTCGCGCTCGATCACGTCGAGCACAGCCAGCGCCGCTGCGCAGGCGAGCGGCGTGCCGCCGAACGTCGTGCCGTGATTCCCGGGGTGAAAAAGCTCCGCATGCCGCTCCCGGACCCACATGGCCCCGATCGGAAACCCGCCGCCGAGCCCTTTCGCCATGCCGATGGCGTCCGGCGTGATGCCGTTGTGCTCGAAGGCATAGAACCGGCCCGTGCGCCCCACCCCGCACTGCACCTCGTCGAGCATCAGCAGCAGGTTGTGCTGATCGCAGAGGCGCCGCAGCCCGACCATGAATTCGGTCGTGCACGGGTTGATGCCACTCTCGCCCTGGATGGTCTCGATGAAAATTGCCGCGGTGTCGGCATCGATCAGGTCCGCGAAGCTTTGCAGGTGGTTGATCTCCGCGAACGCGAAGCCCGCGACCATCGGGCGAAAGCCCTTTTGGATTTTCTCCTGCGGCGTGGCGCTCATCCCGCCGAAGGTCCGCCCATGAAAAGCGTTCTGGGCGCAGATGATCTTGAAGCAACGCCCCTCCTCCCCGCCGGCTTTCTGCATGCCATGCAGCCGCGCCAGCTTGATCAGGGCCTCGTTGGCCTCGGCGCCGCTGTTGCAAAAAAACACCCGGCCCGGGCCGGCGTGCTGCACGATGCGGCGGGCGAGCTCACCTTGTTGCGGATTGCGAAACAGGTTGCTCACGTGAATCAGCTCGGCGGCCTGGCGCTGCACCGCCGCCACCCAATGCGGGTGGCAATGGCCCAGCGCGCTGACCGCGATGCCCGAGGTGAAATCGAGATAGGCCTTGCCCGCGTCGTCCCACACCTGCGCCCCGCGGCCGCGCACCAGGGTCAGGGCCGGGCGCGCATAATTCTTCAGCACATGCGCGTCGTACAGCTCGGCGGTGCTGGTGCGGACGATGGAGGGAGCAGTCATCACGAATCTTTATCTTTCTTCTTTCGCTTAATCTTTCTCCCTTCTGCGGACTCCCGGACGAAAGAGAAAGATAAAGAGGAAGAGAAAGATCTCAGCGCCGGTGCATTCACCCGTGCACAATTTCAGTGCCGATGCCCTTGTCGGTGAAAATTTCCAGCAGGAGCGAGTGGGCCAGCCGGCCGTCAATGAAGTGCACGCGCTGCACCCCTTCCTCGAGGGCGCGGATCGCGCTCTGCACCTTTGGGCGCATGCCCTGGTCGATTACCCCCTTCTTCTTCAGCTCCTCGACCTGGCTGGTCTTCAGCGTCGAGATCAGCGTGTCGGCGTCCGGCGGATTCGACAGCAGGCCAGGCACGTCGCTCATGTACACCAGCCGGCGCGCGCGCAACGCGCTCGCCACCCGCCCGGCGACGAGGTCTGCATTCACATTGTACGGCTTGCCGTCGTAGCCTTCCGCCACGGGCGAGATGACCGGCGTGAAGCCCTCGGCGATCTCCTTCTTGATCAATTTCACCTTCACCTCGGTGACTTCGCCGACGAAGCCGAGGTCGATCGGGTTGCCGTCATCGTCGCTGAGGAGCTTCTGGCAGACGAGGACGGTGTCGCCCGGCAGTCCTTTCGGTTTGCCCTGGGCGGAGAGGATGGCGTCGCACACTTCCTTGTTGATCGTCTCGTCGAGGGTTTTTTTCACCACGGCGATGGTCGCCTCGTCCGTCATGCGCAGGCCGTTGACGAATTTCGATTTCAGGCCGGCGGTTTCCATCGCCTTCGAGATCGCTTTGCCGCCCCCGTGAACCACGACGACGTTGATTCCGACCGCGGCGAGGAAGGCGATGTCGTAGGCGACGCGGGTGCGGGTCACCGGATCGGGATCGTCCATGAAGCTGCCGCCATACTTGACCACGAAGGTGGAGCCGCGGAAATCCTGGATGTAAGGCAGGGCTTCCAGCAGGACCTTGGCCTTCGCGGTGACTTCAACGACGTTCATCAGCGGTCAGAACACGCCCCGCCCGCTGGCGGAGTGGGGAGAAGACGAAAAGTGGCGCACACGGAGGAGAGAAGGAAGCAATAAGGCACACGCCCGGCGCATTTCCATAAAAATTTTCGGAATCGTCGGTGAGGGGTGCATCTCAGTTTCTGGTCAGCGCGAACGTGGCACGGGCGGTCCCGCCCGTGGACGGCGCTCCGCGCCGCCTACATGGGCAGGATGCCCATGCCACACACGGGCAAGATGCCCGTGCCACGACAGGCTCCGGCGCGCGGCCCAGAAACTGAGATGCGCCCTTGGTGAGGGATGGACGCCGCCGGCTCGAAAATCTTCTTCACTCCGCGCCACGCCGTGCCCAGTTCTCTCGCGTGCCCAGCACCGCTCTCCAGTTCG
>JBKJRG010000862.1:0-6278 GCA_046594805.1 Opitutaceae bacterium
CGTCAAACAACAGCAGGTGCGACCGGCGATCCTCGCCGAGAACAAGTTTGGCACCTCGAATATCGGCCCCGTCGCGTACGATGCGAAATGGAGCAGCTACGGCGCGTACCTCCAGCGATTGATCGAGTCGGTCCAATTCCAGTGGGAGCGAATCCTAATCGAGGGGAAAACCTATCCGCCCAGCGGCACGACCGTCAGCGTGAAATTCATCCTCGATTCGGAGGGGCGGATTGCACGGATCGTCGACGTGGATAATCACTCCACCGAGCAGGGCCGTAATGCCTGCATCAGCGGCATCACCGACCGCGCCCCGTATGGACCCTGGACCGACGACATGAAGGCCGTGCTCGGTGAGCAGCAGGAGCTGACGTTCACGTTTTATTATCAGTGAGCGCGCCGCCGGAGAAGTTCTGGCCCGCACTGCCCCTCGGTCGCGGCGTCATCTTGCTCACGCACGACGCGAACGGGGTGGTGGCCTTCAACAAACCGGCCGGCGTGTTGTCCCACCCGAACGAACCCGGCGATGAACCGCGCGCGTTGCTCAACGTCCGTTACGAGCTCGACGGGGAATACTTCGAATGGAAGAGCGAGGACGACGGGGCTCTGCGGCGACTCTGGCTGCTCAACCGGCTCGATTCCGCCACCTCGGGAGTGATCCTCGCGGCGGCTGACGCTACTTTGGCCGGCGAGATTAGGGCGCAGTTCAAGCGGAAGACCGTGCGGAAAGTCTACCAAGCGCTGGTCTTTGGCGCGCCGCGCCAGGCGGTGGAGTTGTGGCGTGATTTGCTGGCCGTGGAAAAACGCGCCGGGCAAATCCGGACGGTCGCCAGCGCGGGGCATGTGCCTGCCGAGTGCCGGATGAGCGTGGTGAAGACCAAGCGCGACGAGCCGCGGTTGAGCCTCCTCCGACTCGAGCCCCGCACGGGCCGCAGTCACCAGTTGCGCGTGCAATGCGCGAAGCGACAGGTCCCGATCATCGGAGACCAGACGTACGGGGATTTTCGCCGCAACCGTGAATTCGCGAAAGTCGCCGGGACGAAACGCATGTTCCTGCACTCGATGGAAACGAACTTCGAATACGATTTTGGCGGTGGAAAGCATCGATTCGCCGCCAAGGCCCCGTTGCCGGCGGAGTTCGAGCAATTCCTTTGAGCGGGATGGAAGGTAGGGCTGGCGCTTGCCGCCATGCCGTCGCGCAGCGAACGCGATAACCGCGGGGGCGTGCCGACAAGCGGCAGCCCTGCCTCTGACAAGGCCGCGATAATGTCTGAGTCCGGTTTTCCGCCTTTGCATCTGCGCCTCTTCGCGTTTCAAGATCGGTCCGTCCCATGATTCTCCCGAAGACCAACCGTCTCACGCCTGAACAGGTCACCGAAATCACCGCGATTGTGACTGAGTTTGGCTGCAAGATTCAGCCGATCATCGGCGCGGTGCGGACCATCTACGCCATCGTCGGCGATGAACGGGAGGAACTGATGATCAACCGGCTCGAGGGCCTAGATTACATCGAGCGGATTGATCGCATCCAGTCGCCGTTCAAACTGATGGACAAACGGTCTGACCTGGCGAGCCACCGGATCACCATCGGCGGCATCACGCTGGGCGAGGAGTTGTTCGTCATTGCCGGCCTGTGCACCATCGATCCGAAAAATCCGAATTACTTCTATGAGACGGCACAGGCGGTGAAGGAGGCAGGCGCGCATATGCTGCGCGGCGGCGTCTGGAAACCGCGGACCAACCCTTACACCTTCCAGGGCGATGTGAAGTCGCTCGACATCCTGCTGGAAGGCTCGCGGCGTACCGGGCTGCCGGTCGACACCGAGGTCATGGAGGAGGGGCACATCAAGCTCGCGCTCGATGCCGGCGTGGCGTGCCTACAAATCGGCGCGCGCAACGCCCTGAATTACTCTCTGCTCCGGGCCATCGGCCGCGCGATTGCCGAACGTGATACGATTGTGCTGCTCAAGCGCGGCATCCACATGGGTTCGCTCAACGAGTTCATTTCCGCCGCCGAGTACATCGCGGCATTTGGCAACCCCAACATCATCCTTTGTCCGCGCGGCACCGCGCCGACCATGGATGGTTACCGCAATCATCCCGACGAGAGTATCACTCCCTTGCTGAAGGAAAAAACTTGGGCGCCCGTGGTGGTCGATCCGTCGCATTCGGTGGGGAAGGCCTCCTTTGTCCCGGCCTGTGCGCTAGCCGCCGTCGCCTATGGCGCGGATGGCCTTTGCATCGAGTCCCATGTGAGCCCGAGTCACGGCATCGGCGATGATCCGAAGCAATCGCTCACCCCCGAAGTGCTGGCGGAAACCATCGCCCAGGCGAAACAACTTTGGACGCTGCAGCGTAAAGTGAAGGTCGGTTGAACAAACAAAACTTGCCAAAGCGCCCATTGTGGCCACAATTGGCCTCATGAAGCGCAAGACTCCCGAATCCGAGCTGCCGAGAGGGCTGAAGCCATGGATGGTGCGGGAGGCGCAGATGAAATACTCGGCGCCCGCCGAGGTTAGTGTGCGGACGGCCAAGGATCAATTATCGGCGCTGCTCGAACGGGCCGCACAGGGGGAAGAGATCGTGATTACCAGCGATGGAAAGCCCAAGGCGATGATCGTGCGCTACCGGCCGGTGATCACGGGCAAAGCAGCCAAATCGACGGCTGAGTTACGCCGTACCATGCCCATGACGCCGGATTCCACGGCGTTGATCCGCGAAATGCGCGATGGCGGTTTCTAGCGGAAGCCATCCACGATGTATCTCGATACCTCGGTGCTGGTGAAGCGCTACGTCGCCGAGCCGGACTCTGAAGAGGTGGACGGGATCATCGTCGGTTTTACACTGGTCAGTTCCGAGCTGGCAATGGGCGAACTGTGGTCGGCCCTGCTGGCCAAGGAGCGCCAAGGCGTGCTCACGGCTCCGGCCCGCGGCCAGGTTTGGGATGCGTTCCTGCGCGATGTCGACGAAGGCGTGCTGCGGCTGATCCCGCTCGACGGCGTGATGATCCGCGAGGCGAACGAGATGATGCTGCGCGTGCACCCGCAGGTGCCGCTCCGCACGCTCGATGCGATTCACCTCGCGACCTACGACTCGGTGACGACTGGCCCGATCTTCACGAAGGACAAGCGTATGCTAGCCGCGGCCAAGTTGCTGGGTTTTTCCGCGGTGGAGTAGCGGAACGCAGTAGTCAATGTAGCCGCGAGCGTGAGCGAGCGGACAAACTCCACTCGCTCACGCTCGTGGCTACCACTCCCGGCTTACTACAGCAGATTCAACTGCGAATCGTCCGACGGTGTGATCGTGATCTTTTTCTTCGGCTTTGCCTGCGGCGCGGGAAGGGTCACGCTGGTGTCGTCGCTTTCCAGTTTCGCCAGGATCGTCTTGGCGCGATCGATCACGCTCAAGGGCAGTCCGGCGAGCCGGGCCACTTGGATGCCGTAGCTCCGGTCGGCGGGGCCGGGAATCACCCGGCGGACAAAGACGATCTCGTCGTTCCATTCCTTCACCGCCACGGAGAAATTGCGCAGCCGGACGAGGTGTTTTTCGAGCTGGGTCAGCTCCTGATAATGCGTCGCGAAGAGCGTCCGGGCGCCGCGCTCCACGCCGCGGTGGAGGTGCTCGACCACCGCCCACGCGATCGCGAGGCCATCATAGGTGGACGTGCCGCGCCCGATTTCATCCAGGATGATGAGCGAGCGATCGGTGGCGTTGTTCAGGATGTTGGCGGTCTCGTTCATCTCGACCATGAACGTCGAGTTGCCTCGCGCGAGATCGTCGCTGGCGCCGACGCGGGAGAAAATGCGATCGACCTGGCCGATGCGGCACGATTTCGCCGGCACCCAGCAGCCGACCTGGGCCATCAGGGTGATCAAGGCCACCTGCCGGATGTAGGTCGATTTGCCCGCCATGTTCGGGCCGGTGATCAGCGCGATCTGCGCGTCGTCCGAGGCGAGAACCGTATCGTTGGGCACGAACGCCGCACTCGCGCCGCGGGGGAGGGCGGCATCGGGGGAGCGCAGCATTTGTTCGACGACCGGGTGCCGGCCTTCGGTGATTTCGAGGGTGTCCCCGGCGTCCAGCGTCGGCCGGCAATAATCCCATTCGCGCGCCAGCAGCGCCCAGCCTGCGAGCACGTCGAGCTCAGCCAGCGCATCGGCGGTGTGGCTGAGCGCGATCGAATCCTCGAGAATGGCGGCGACGAGCTGGTTGAAGAGCTCGAGTTCCCGGGCGAGCGCATTCTCCTCGGCGTGGAAAATCTCCTTTTCCTTCTGCTTGAGCGACTCGGTTACATAGCGTTCGCCGCCGACGGTGGTCTGCCGGCGGATGTAGTCTCCGGGGACCAGGTGGAGATTGGCCTTGGTGATTTCGATGTAGTACCCAAAATTATTGGTGAACCTGACCTTCAGGCTGCGGATGCCGGTGCGTTCCTGCTCGGTCCGTTCCAAGTCGGAGAGCCAGGTCTTGTTTCCCGAGGTGAGGGCGCGCAGACGGTCGAGCTCTGCATCGTAGCCGGCGCGGATGTAGTTACCGTCGGCGAGATCGCCCGGCAGTTCGCCGGCGAGGGCGGAGGCGGCAAGCTGGCGGAGGGCGGGCAGTTCGTGGAGCTGGGCGTTGAGGGTTGAGAGTTGAGCGTTCGGGCCGAAAGCGGCGACGGCGGCGCGGATCCCGGGAATTTGCGCGAGCGTGTCGCGGATGCCGCCGAGCTCGCGGGGATTGCGCAGACGGTTTTGCAGCCGGCCGAGGATGCGGGGAATATCGCGCACGTGCCCAAGTGCCTCGTGCAACTCCGCCAGCCGTGTCGGTTGCGCCAGCAGCTCGCCGACGAGCGCCTGTCGCCGCTGCACCTCGAGCAGTTCAAGCGTGGGCGCGGCCAGCCATCGCTCCAGCAGCCGGGCGCCGGAGGCCGTGGCGGTGCGATTCATGGCATTGAGCAGCGAGCCCTCGCGCGTGGAGCGGCTGGAGGAAAAGATCTCGAGATTCCGCAGCGTCGCCGGGTCGAGCAGCAGCGTGCGCGTGCTGCGGTACTCCTGGAGCCCGCGCAGGTTCTCCGGTTTTGCGCAGAGATTTTCCGTCGCATAATAAACGACGGCGCCGGCGGCCCCGAGCGCTGGGTGGGTGTGCGCGAGCCCAAAGCCTTGCAGATTGAGGACACCCAGCGTGTCCATGACGGTCCTGGCGCCGGTGGTGGGATCGAAGTGGTAACCGGGCAACTCCGTCGCGAGCCGACCATCGCAGAACGCGTGGAGTGCATGCAGCGCCACCTGGTCATGCGGCGCGGCGGCCCAGCGTTCGCGTTCTCCCTCGACGATGAGAAGCTCGGCCGGATCCAGCGCGGTCAGAACGGGGAGCAGGTTTGCGATGTGCGGATCCGTCGCGATCTTGAACTCGCCGGTCGACAGATCGAGCCAGGCGGCCTGCAGGCCAGTCGAGCCGAGCGCGACTGCCGCGAGGTAATGATTGCGGACGGCGTCCAGCTGGTTGGCCGCGAGGGTCGTCCCCGGTGACAGGATGCGGGTCAACTGCCGGCGCACGAGCTTGCCGGCCCTGGCGGGTTCGGCCTGGTCGCAGATTGCGACCTTTTTCCCCGCGGCCAGCAGCTTGGTGACGTAATTGTCGGACGCGTGCGCTGGGATGCCCGCCATGGGCGTGTCCTGCCGCTTGGTGAGGGTCAGCCCGAGCAGGCGCGAAGCGGTGACGGCGTCGTCAAAGAACAATTCGAAAAAATCGCCCAGCCGGAAGAGCAGCAGGGTGTCGCGCGGCAGCCCGCGGCGCACCTCGAAGTATTGCTGCATCATCGGCGTGAGCTTCGCGTCGGACATGGAGTTCAAGGGTGCAGGTGGCGGGAAACCGGTAGTGAGGAGGGCGGTCGGAGGGAGCGCAAGCAGCGGCGGAGGATACGGGATTTCTACTGGCTACTAACCGCCAACCCCTCACACATTTTTCCGAATGCAGTTGTTTCATCGCGATCTTGGCGGAGAAGGCCTGCCCCCGCTCGTGTTGCTCCATGGGATGCTCGGGTCGTCGCGCAACTGGCAGACTGCAGGCCGGGACCTGGCGGCGCGGTTTCATGTCCTCGTGCCCGACTTGCGCAACCACGGGAGCTCGCCCCAGGCCGATAGCATGTCCTACGAGGAGATGATGGCCGATCTGCTGACGTGGCTCGAGGCGCAGGCGCTGCCGCGCGCGACCTTTCTCGGGCACAGCATGGGCGGCAAGATCGCGATGCTGCTGGCCTGCCGCCACCCCGGGCGGGTGGAGCGGCTGACCGTGGTCGATAT
>JBKJRG010000104.1:0-5783 GCA_046594805.1 Opitutaceae bacterium
GCGACGGGCGTGGCGCTGGTGGAGATTTACGTGCTGCCATAGGGGACGCGGGGCGTCCCCGGTTTTGGATTTGGGGTTTGGGGCTGTCAAAAAAGCGTCCGCTGTGCGGTGTAAGCCAGCGGAAAACCTCAGGCCTCACCCTCACCCTGTTGGAGAAGCCAGAGGAAAACCTCAGCCTCACCCATTCCGGTTGAACCGCAGATTTCGCAGGTGGCGCAGATTCAAACAGCCAAACCCGAATGATCGACCCGAGCCGTTCGACTCACGGCAGGCTGCGCCCCGAGCCTGTCGGCGCTTTTCGGCTCGATCATCCCTGCCTTGGTCCTTCATCCGCGCTCTCTGCGAAATCTGCGGTCAAGCCTTGTTCGGTGTGCCCAAGCCGGCAGCGAAATCAGGGCGCAGCAAGTCTGCGCCCCTACCACCGACTCCTGGGAAACAGCTTGGTGTTCGTAGTCCCGCCTTCAGGCGGAATCGGCGGCCGCAAACTTTCCGCCTAAAGGCGGGACTACGAACTGGAACGAGTGGTTTTTTTCGTAAGCGTCCGATGGGGCGGTCTGAAGGGGTCAGGATTCGGTACAAGACGTTTCTAATCGCTGGCGGGCTGCTCAGCTCAGCCGGGCACCGGGATCGAACCCAGGATGCGTTTCAGCGCGGCGGTGACGGCGCGGCGCTCCTCCAGGGCATCGCTGGTCTGGCGGGCCAGGCCCAGACGGTGCGCAAAAACCGCCGGCACCAGCGCGGCCACATCCTCCGGCAGCACGAAATCGCGGTGGTGCACCAGCGCCTGGGCCTGCGCCGCCATGCGGAGCGCGACGCCGCCGCGCACGCTCACGCCCGCGCGAAACTCCGACTCGGTGCGCGTCGCCGCCACGACCTTCAGGATGAAATCCAACACGCTGTCCTCGACGAACACCTGGTGCACGAGTGCCTGCAGAGTCAGAATCTCGCTCCGCGTGACAACCGGGTTGAGGGCGATGGCGTCATAGCCCCCGCGCGCGGTGCGCAGGATCTCCAGCTCGTCGCTGGCTTGGGGGTAGCCCATCCGCAGCCGCATCAGGAAACGATCCATCTGGCTCTCCGGCAGCGGAAACGTGCCTTCGTAGTCCACGGGATTCTGGGTCGCGAACACCATGAACGGCGAGCCCACCGCGTGCGGCTCGCCATCGATCGTCACCCGCGCGCGATCCATCACTTCCAGGAGCGCCGACTGGGTCTTGGGCGTCGCCCGGTTGATTTCGTCCGCCAGCACGACGTTGGCGAACACCGGCCCTTTCTTGAAGACGAACTCCTTCACCGTCTCATCGTAAATCGCAACACCGGTGACATCGCTCGGCAGCAGGTCGCTCGTGAACTGGATGCGGGAGAACACACAATCCATCGAGCGCGCCAGTGAATAGGCCAGGGTCGTTTTCCCCACGCCCGGCAAATCCTCGATCAAGAGATGGCCGCCCGCGACGAGGCACACGAGGACCTGTTCGATCACGTCGTCCTTGCCGCGGATGGTCAGCCGCATGTTGGCGTGAAGCCGATCGAGCGCCTGCTTGGCGTCGTTGATTTGGGCCACCGGGACAAAGTCGCTCATGTCCGCGCAGAGTAGCGCACGCGTCGAACCGCGCAAATCGATTCAATGCCGGTGGCACGAGCGGGGCGCACCTCCCGGTAGGCGGTGGAATCCGGCTCCCGAGGAGCGGCGGTTTCCCAACCGCCGAAAATCAGAGCGATCACCCTTCGACACCTTTGCGGAATCCATTTGGGCGCTTGGGAAAGCGCCCCTCCGTACGAAGACCCTTGGGGCGCTTGGGAAACCCACCGTCAACGGGCAAATGCGCCCGCACGAGCGCGCCCGGATCCTGGAACCCAGGCCAGCTCGGAGAACAAGCCCCACCTCGATCGGCGGCAACCCGCAGAACAACCTTCGCTATTTCGCGGCGGCGGCGGCGCGAAAGTCGCCGGCCTTGAAGAAACTTATCTGATCCACTTCAATATGTTTGCGCAGGGCGGCCGAGATTTGCTCCGGTGTGAGCGCGTTGACCTTGCGCTCGAGCTCCGCGGCGAACGCCATCGTCCGGCCGTGCTCGGCTTGCAACGGCAGGGCGGCGACGAGCGAAGAGTCCTCGGCGCGCTGCACGCGCCGCGACTGCAACCAGCCGTTCCTCGCCTTGGCCACTTCATCGGCAGCGAATCCGTCGCGCAGCGCGCGGGCGAGCTCGTCCTTGAAGGCGACCTCCACTTTCGGGGCGTTGGCCGGGTTGGCGATGGCGGAAGCGGAGAACGTTGCGCGCCGATCTCCGAGCGGGGCGGAGAACTGCGAGCCCACCCCGTAACTCAGGCCTTCCTTGGCGCGGATGCGCAGGTAAAGGCGCGACGCGCAGGCCGTTGGGGAGACGGTACTCCGTCACTCCCTCGACGGTTGCCACCTGCTGGATGCCGGGCGGCACGGCCTGACCGGGCGCAGATCCGGCCAGCGCGAGAACAAACCAGGCGATAACGGCGGGGAGAAGTTTCATGGGGAAAGTCAGGCCATGATCTCCAGCATCCGCTGGAACAGCCGGTTCACTCGCGCCTGGTTGTCCTTCACCAGATCCTTGAACTTCGCGAAATCAATCTCGGTGCCTTCGAGCCCGTTCGCAAAATTGTCGATCAACGCGAGGCTGTTGTAGCGCAGACCGACCTCCGTGCAGAGATCCGCCTCGTGGGCCGCGGTCATCCCGATGACGTCGCCCCAGTCCTTCACCGCGCGGATTTCGGCCTTGGTCTCGAAACGCGGGCCGCGCATCTGCACATAGACCATGCCGGTCTTGATCATGAACTCGGGCGCCAGCTCGGCGACGAGCCGGGGGATCAGGTTGTTGGCGATCCCGGGCGCCCCACCCTTCAGCTCCTGGTCGAAAAAGGTCTGCGGGCCCTGCTGCAGGCCGACATAGTCGGAACATGACACGAGGGTCCCCGGCGGCAGGTGTTTTTTCAGCGAGCCGACGGAATTGAGCGAGACCACATCCTGGAACCCGAGCTCGGCCAGCGCCGAAATGTTGGCGCGATAATTGATGGAGTGCGGCGGCAGCGGAAACGCATAGCCGTGCCGGTTGAGCAACGCATGATCGTCGCGGGCCTTGTAGGTGACCGGCCCGTATTTGGTCTCGACCGTCCTGACCTCCCAGGACGAGAACAAGGTGGAATTGACGATGCTCGTGCCACTGATGAAAGCGACTTTCATGGGGCGATGGACGCCACACCCTCGAATGGTGACAACGCCAAAAGCAGGGCGGGTCTTTGACCCGCCCTTGGTCGTGGCGGGGCAGCGGGGGGCAGGTCAAAGACCTGCCCTACTCGGCGCGGCGGGCGCGACGCTGGCGATCGCTCTCGGCGGATGTGCGACGCCGGGCCCGTTGCACATGTATTCTGTCGCCTCCCCGACCGCAGCCGTCGTCGCCGACGCCAGCCCGGCGGGCGCGGCCGAGGTGTCCAGTTTCCTGGCCGCCGGCGAGGAAATCACCGGCTTCGCCTACGATCCGTTCACGGACCATTTTTTCCTGCGGCTCGCGCCCGGCAACCTCATCCGTGTGGTCGATCGGCCGGCGCGCCAGGTGAAGCGCGAGTTTGTCGCGCCGGAGCTGCCGGTGAACGGCGGCGGCGATCTCGCGGTGAAACCGCGGACCGGGCATTTGTTCTTCCTCCACGCCGGCGAGCCGCGGGTGAGCGAGACCACCCGGCTGGGAAAATGGATCGGCTCGTTCGCCCTCGAGGGGCTCCCAGCGGCGCCAGCCGGCCTCGCGTACGATGCCACGCACGATCGATTACTCGTCCTCGAAACCGGCCCGCGGTCAACCGTCGCGACCTTCGACCTTGCGGGTCACCGCCTCGGCGCCATCACCCTGGAGCAAACGGTCGGGCCCTCGCTCGCCTTCGACGCGGGCACGCGGGAATTCTACGCGCCGCTGACCGGGGAGGGCGGGACGATCGGCGTGTTTGACGAACAGGGTCGATTCCTCCGCAAACTCCCCGGCGGGCCCTGGGTCGACGTGGGCCAACGATCTTTCGTGCGCGTCTTCTAGATCGGTCGGCGCAATTTTTTTGGCCTTCCTCCTCTCGTGCTCGTGATCGCAATCGTGCTCTTGCTCGTTCAGTGCTTCGCCCGTTCCATGAATCCCTCCGTGAGATCGATTAAGATTACGAGCACGAGCAAGAGCACGACCCGTCCGCGCGCCTTTTTCCTCGACCCGCTTCCCTGACCCTTCGACCCATGCCCCTGATCGACAAACCGCTGCCAGAATTGCTCGAATATCGCGGCCCCAATCCGCGGCCGGATGATTTCGATGCGTTTTGGGCGGGTGCGCTGCGCGAACTGGACGCCACGCCCCCGCAGCCGGAACTTCGGCCGAACCCGCTGCTCAGCACGCGCCATGTCGAGTGTTTCGACCTCTGGTTCACCGGCGTCGGCGGCGCACGGGTCTACGCGAAATACCTGCGACCAAAATCCAGCGCGCCGGCGAAGCACCCGGCGGTGCTGCAGTTTCACGGGTATAACGGGCACAGCGGCGACTGGCTCGACAAGTTCGGCTGGCCGGCCGAGGGCTTCTGTTTTGCCGCCATGGATTGTCGCGGCCAGGGCGGCCGCTCGGAGGACAACGGCCAGGTCAAGGGCACGACGGTCCGCGGGCACATCGTGCGCGGGCTCGATGATCCCGATGCGCGGAAACTGGCCTTCCGCCAAATCTACCTCGACAGCGCCCAGCTCGCGCGCGTCGTGATGAATTTCCCGGAAGTGGACGCCGCGCGCGTGGGCTGCTTTGGCGCTTCGCAGGGCGGTGCCCTGTCGATGGTGTGCGCGGCACTCGAGCCGCGGATCAAGCGCACGGCGCCGGTGTACCCGTTCCTCTGCGACTACCAGCGGGTGTGGGAACTGGATTGCGCGAAGGACGCCTACGAGGAGCTGCGGCTCTTCTTTCGCGCCTTCGATCCGCGGCACGAACGCGAGAAGGAAATCTTCACCAAGCTCGGCTACATCGACGCCCAGCATCTCGCGCCGCGCATCCAGGCCGAGGTGCTGATGTTCACCGGGCTGATGGACGCGATTTGTCCCCCGAGCTCGCAGTTTGCGGCCTACAACAAGATCACCGCCAAGAAGGATCTCGTTATCTATCCGGACTTCGCCCACGAGGCGCTGCCGGGGCAGATCGATCGGACGTTTAATTTCATGCGCGGGATGTAGCGGCAGGAGTTCGAATCATCGGTGTAGGGGCGTCGCTTGACGACGCCCAGGAACACGCCGGTGCGTTCGCAACCTCGGGCGTCGTCAAGCGACGCCCCTGCTTTGATTCCGAATTTGTCCCCTCCGACTTCAATCCACCCAGGCGAGCGCCTCGATGCGCTGCGCCAGCTTCACATCTTTCGCGGTGACCTTGCCACCGGCATCGTGGGTGTTCAGCCGGATCACGACCTTGTTGTAGATATTTTTCCACTCCGGATGGTGGTTCATGTCCTCGGCCTCGAAGGCCACGCGAACCATGAAGCTCATCGCCTCGCGAAAGGAATCGAAGGTGTAGGTTTTCGCCAGGGCCTCGCGCCGGAAAGACCAGCCGGGAAGCTTTCCGAGTGCGGAGGAGATCTGCTTCGCCGAAAGTGGGGTGCTCATTGGCCAAGGTGGCGCGATCCCGCGGCGCGTCAACCGGCCCCATGGTCTTTCGTTTTGGCTGTTCAAACGCCTTTACCGTAGGTCAGCGCGCTTGCGCGCGCCAAACCGCGCTCGCAAGCGAGCTGGCCTACATTTACGCGGCCAAAACGAA
>JBKJRG010000189.1:0-3306 GCA_046594805.1 Opitutaceae bacterium
GGGATGTTTTTCTTGGGCGTGCGGAACCGCTGCTGCACCGCATGGCGCGGGACGACGAGTGAGTCGGGATGGCCGGAAGGACTAAGGGGGATGGACACACTCATGGGAGGAGAAAGAAAAGGGGCGGCAGGAGAACGAGAGAGAGAGAAGGCGAGACGGAGAGAGGGAGAGAGGGAGAGACAGGGAGACGGGGAAACGGGGGCGAGGTCAGGTCAACACGGGTTGTTTGGAGGCTGGGGAAGCTGCGGGCGGCGGCGGAGTGGCAGCGAGTGCCTGGCCGAGCGCGTGGGCCTTGGCCGCGGCGTCGTGCTTCACCCCGCGATACGCGTTGAAATCGTAGAACCAGTATTTTTTTGCGAGCCGGTACATCCAGTGCTTTTCCGGAATCTCCTCGCCGGGCAACCATTGGCTGAAGCGCGGGGTCATGGCTTCCAGTTCCGCCATGGCGGTGCCGCGCGTGGTCGTGTCGCGCGCGCCATGTTTGCGCACGATGTCCTTTACGAGGTCAGGCCGCTCCAGCACCACGCAACCGCGCGTGTGCTGCGCGCTGAGCTCGCGAAAATCCTTCAGGAAGGAACTGCTCCGCATCGTTTCGAAGATGCCGCGCGAGTCATGGATGTCTTCCACGGCGAACTGGATGATCGGGCACGGCTCGATGTCGCCCCGCGGCCCGATGTGGTGGCTGACCCCCGTGGACATCGGGCACAGCGCCTGGCCGTCGTGATCGTAATAGGCGTCGATGATTGCGATGGGCATGGTCGCGCGCGCGTCGGTGACAAAACGGCGGACGCGCACCAGTTGCTCCGGCGACAAGGCCAGATCGAAATTCGGTTTTGGTCCGACGGGGCGGTAGCCATGGTACCACGCGTAATGCACGCCGCGGTCGATCAGTTCCTGCAGCCAGCCGGTGGTGAGCAGTTCATCGATGTTCGAGCGGCAGACGCTGGTCGCAACGCCGGTGAGGAGCCCCGCCTTGATGCAGTGGTCGAGCCCGCGCAGCGTGCGGGCGTAAACATCCTTCTTGCCGCGGCGCTCATCGCTGACGATTTCGCGGCCCTCGATCGAGATGAGGGGCGTGGCATTCCCGATGGCGCGGAGCCGGGCCGCGGTTTTCTCGGTGATCAACTGGCCGTTGGTGAAGATCTGGAAATAACAGTCGGGATGCGCCGCCAGCAGATCGAGCAGCTGCGGATGCAGGAAAGGCTCGCCGCCGAGGATGCCGAAGAAGGCGTTGCCGTGGCGCTTCGCGTCTAAAATCGTGCGATTCATCGCCTCCAGATCGATGGCGTCCTTCGACTCGACATCGACCCAGCAGCCCTGGCAGCGCAGGTTGCAGGTGTTGAGGATGGAGAGGTAGAGAAACGGCGGGAAATATTCGCCGCGCTTGATCCGGCGCTTGAATTTCTCGACCGAGAGCATTCCCTTGAGCCCGAAGTTCCACGCGAATTTCCAGACACACCGCGGGTGGGCGGAGCGCAGGGTGCGGAAGACGAGGGCCGGCAGCATAGTGGGTTTTCGCTGACGATTCAGGAGACAACTCGCTCCGTGGTGGCTCCCGAATTATTGCGGAGCGCGGAAGGCAAACGCTCAACGTTTAACGCCGAACGCTTAACGCTTAAGTTTCTTTTCTTCGGCTCACGGTTGGACTCGGCGGTGCGAATGCTGGCGGCAAAAATGCGGACCAGTTCCTCCGCCTCGGCGATGATGCCTTCGAGGAGCGCGGGCTTTGTCACCAACGGGGTGCGCTGCACGAGACGCAGCCAGCGCCGCGCCTCCCGCAGCTCCTTGTAACAAACCCTGAGTTTGTGAACGAAGTCGTCGCGCGATTCGGCGCCTTCCGCCTCGCCGTGGTGCCCGTAAGGCGAAGTCCCGGATCGCAACAACTGGTCCGCGACATAGGTTCCCGCCCGCGACCTATTCATCGATTCTGTCACGCGAATCACCCGCACCGAAAACTCCAGCAACCGCTCCTCTAAGTTGTATTTCGGTGCGACCATTTGGGCGTTAAGCGTTAAACGTTAAGCGTTGAGCGTTGCCCCGGATTGATTGGCCAATGCGGCCTCCGCTTTCGCTCTCGCTTCGATTGCCCGCCGCTGGATTTCTTCCGGACTTGGCAAACTCATCAGGACCTCCGGCGGGATGTCACCCGCCTGCGCCAGTTTGATGAGGCATTTTTGGCGCTCGTTGAGCGCCTTGCCGGAATCGCGTTCCTTGGAAAAACGGGACTGGGCGCGCTCGCTGCGCACGCGGAGCATCGAATAGATGTCGCCCCCGAGCAGCGCCGAAATGTCCACCTTCATTTTTTCCCGCTGCAGGTCCTCGTCCTTCACCACGTCACCGTTGATCGGACCCGCCTTGTATTTCGGAAACATGATCGCCGCTTCCGGGCACACGCGCGAGCACGCGGGGCAGTTCGTTTTGCAGTTGTCCTGGTTCTGCACCTGGATGTGGCCGGCGCGGTCCGCGCCGTAGACGCCGAACAGGCAGAAACTGAGGCACTGCATGCAATTCGTGCAACGATCGTAGTCGATGACCGGGAACCAGGGCTTCCAGGCTCCGTGCTGCACCGCCTGTTTTTCGGCGCGCACCGCTTCGACCGCGCCGATAACCTGCTCGTCGGTGAAGCCGGACACGTTGGTGAAGCGCACGCGATCCGACGTGGCCTCGGCGACGATCTGTTCGGCGCCATCGCGAAAGCGACCCAGCACCAGCGCGGGCACCTCATCGGCCGGGGCGGTGCGCCCGGCGACGCCGACCCGCGTGAGCGCGAAGCCCTGACTGAGCAGGCGCGACATGGACTGGAAGCGTTGCTCGCTGTCGAGCGGTTCGGAACCCGCCCCTTCGTAGAGGACGACCCGCAGGTAGGTTTGATCGCGCAGCGACATGATATTGGGGGACCGCGCTTACGACGCGGGTGTGGCGGTGGGCGTTGGGCTGCCGGGCGCGGCGAGCGGTGTCGCCTTGCCCGGTGGCAGATTGGGCTGGAGGCCATCGGCGAGCAGACGCTCGACCACCGGAGTCGCGGCCAGCTCGCGCATGTTCAGCACTTCGGTCTGCGCCACGTCGAGGGGCGCGCCGGCCGAGGCGAAGAGCCATTTGACGGCGCGCGGATAACACGCCGCGATTTTCACGCCGCCGCCGCTGGCCAGCCGCTGCAGGGCCGGATCTTTCCGCGCCGCCATTTCGCACAAATCGGCCACCGCTTCAAAGGACTGGCCGGAATCGGCCAGCTGCCGGAGCACCGCGGCCTTGACCGCCGGATCGATGATCTGCGCGTAGGTGCAGTTGCAATAAAGAATTCCGGGA
>JBKJRG010000529.1:0-3403 GCA_046594805.1 Opitutaceae bacterium
GAAGGCGGGCGTGCCATCCATCGAGAGCGTGCGCGGTTCGCCCGCGCTGTAGGTCATCGCAATGCCGGGGACAAATTTCAACACCTCGCCCGGGGTGCCATCGACGATCGGGCCGAACTCGTCGGCGGCGATGACGTTCATCATATTGGGCGCGAAGCGCTGCGTGTTGATGGCGATCGCAGCGCCATCCATTTCTTTGGAAGTCGAAACGACGAATGCGGAGAGTTTCACCGTTTGGTCGGTTGCACCGGGCTTGACGCCGGCTGCTGACAACGTGACGTCGAGCACGGCAGTCTGGCCGGCGGACACGTTAACGGTCTCCATCTGCGGAAGCAGTCCGGTGAAAAATACTTTCACCCGCGCGGCGCCAGCGGGAACGCCGGTGAGGCGATAGTGGCCGGCGGCATCAGTGAACGCCTCGAACGTGGTGCCTTCGACGGTGACCCGGGCTTTTTCGAGATACTCGCCGCGCCCCGCGTTGAACACGCGGCCTTCGATCATACCGGCCGTAGCGGAAACCTGCGCGACCGCCGAAACCGTGAACGCTAAAACGCCAACGGCTGCGAGGCATTGGCGGAGGAATGGGCGAAGCAACATGGGGTATTTCATGAAGGGTAAAGGGACGGTGCGCCGGGCGCAGTGCGAAAGGGGCCGCGCGCACTCCGCGCGCGCGAAATGTCGGCGGCCAATGCACACGCCATCAGCCGGTGGGAAGCAAATTCATTTTCGAGGCCCGCCGGCCGTGGAGTGAAGGATCTCACCGAGCTGTGAAACGCCCATCGTATCCTTCCCCTTCGCTTCACTCAGTGTCAGGATGAGGCTGTCTTCCCACAGTCCCGCGGGGATTGGGCCAACAGCGGATCCCATCCCAGACCCGGCGGGCCACCGCCCGTGGCGTCGCGAACGAGGGCGTCAATATTTTTCCTCTATTCAAAAACTCGCTGCACCGGCATCGTCGCCGATTTCCTGCAGGATCGCGCGCAAACCGACGAGATTTTTCTGCAGTGTTACTTTTACGTCCTCCGTGCGTTGGTGGCCGATGATACCGACCGGCCCGTGCCAGCCCGATTCGCGTATAATTTGTATCATGCCTTTTTCACGGTTTCCTTGTCCCAGGGTTATTATCTGCGGGCCTTCCGCGCGCATGCCGTCTAAATTCAGGGCGGCCAGGTAGGGTTTCATTTTCGGAAAGACATCTTTCAATCGATCCATTTGCGAATGCGATTGGTGAAAGTTGTAGACAATCCCAAGGCGAGTTAAAGGGATCTCCCGGCTCAGTCGTTCGATGATCGTGATTTGATTCTCGATTTGCGTAAACCAGTGGTCGCGTCCGTGCCCATATAACACCAGTGGGCAACCCCGTTGGCTGGCTGCAGCCACGAGGGGACGAAGCTGGGTAGTGGCCTTTCCCATTCTTTCCGCCTCCGGAACCTTATCGAGATCTTCCAGGGTAAGCCACCATTGAATCTTCATTTTATGGCGATCGATCACATCCAGGAATGTGCGAATATGAGGTTCCTCCAAGGCCGCGTCCGTATGGATGGGGGTCCACGCCGCGACCAGTTCGATTCCATGCTGCTGGTATGCGAGCGCATAGGATTCGAATTCCGACACGCGAGTAGGGTTGCGCGCGATGAAGCCAGCCCGCGTAATTCCGAGATCTTTCAAGACCTGCGCGCGTTCTTCGGGAGTTCGCTTAACCGCATCGTATTCCTCGTACGCCCACGCGTGGAGGTTGGTTTTGGCAAACGTGCTGGATTTTCGGCTCCCGGGTTGCGAGCCCACTCCGGCCGCGTCAGCCGCGGCCATGCGGGGGTCGAGGAGCATGAGGGAGAACAGGGAGAGACATTTCCAAGCGATTTTGCCACGGCATGTCATTTTCATATAATAAATTTTAGACGGCACCCTGCGGGGAATAATGGGATGGTCGGGAAAACGGGTTGATCAGCGCTTTGACTTGCCCGCTTGCTCCAAGGCCGCTCAAAAATTGCACCGGGTTGCGTCAGACGCGGCCTTCCTGCTTACGCAGCGAGTTCCACGGCGCCTTGTCGGCTACTTCCTCTATTTCGTATCCGGCGTCGCCCACGCAAGGCGCCAGCACAACGAGAAACTTCGCCGTCTGTTTTCCAACGTTAAATGTGGCATGAACCACTCCCGGTCCGACGAACACGGCGTCCCCGGCCTTGAGAATGCGTTTGCCGGTTTCGAGCCATTGCTCCACCTCTCCCTCCATCACGTAAATGACCTCCTCCTGACGCGGATGCAGGTGGAAGTTGTGCGCGAAGCCGGGTTCGAGCGTCACAAGTATCTCGGTGATGCTCTTGGCTTGCGTGTCCGCGGGCCGGCTGATCCAGCCTAGCTCACCCCAGTCCACTTTATCGCGAACAATCTCGTTACCGGTGCGGTACTTTGCATTCATGCGACGTATGTTTTTTTTGGTTTTGAAGATTTAATTGCTCCCCACCTTGCGGTTCACTTGAGCGATTCCAAATACGCGACAAGGTCGCGGAACTCTTCGACCGCCATGCTCAAGGGCAGGCCGGCCGGCATGAGTGAATGTTCCAGAGCGCCCCAACTCTCGATATTCTCCCGCGGGAAATCATGCTCATGGCCGTCCAGCATGATCAATTGGATTTCTCGATCCCCCTGATCGATTTCCCGCCCTGTGTATATCTCACCGTTTTTCATCTTGACGAACCATCCTTGATATTCCGGCGCAATGTAATCCGAGGGACGAACGATTGAATGAATAAGCGCTTCACGACTGGCGGTGCGGGCCACGACCGACAACTCGGGTCCGATCGGCATCGCAATGAAGCCTACGGTGGCACCTGATCCGAGTTTGATGCCGCGCCCTTCGACGCTATGGCACGCGTTGCACGAGGCGTTGGCCGAAAAGAAGACCCGGCGACCCGCCTCAGCATCGCCCCCGCTTGCCAGCAGCTTTTGCCACCCGTCGAGGGAGCTGGGGCGCGCGACCTTTTCCGGGTCGATCAGGAATTCCAACTGACTCGCCAGCTTGAGTTCCTTCGGATCCTTCTGAATGGCGGCCAGCTTTTTTCTGACTGCTGCCATAACCGCCGGGTTCAGCGCTGCGCCCCGCAGCGTGCGCGCGGCTTCGAGTCGGACGTCGCGCTCCGAATCATCAAGGAGCGCCACGAGCGAAGCGTCGCGCTTGCCGGCCAATGAGACCAGGGCCTCAGAGCGAATTTGTGCCGGCTGACTTCGATCCGTGGCGATTGCGCGTAGTGTCGTGGCGGCTTCGGCTCGGCTGCTGTCAGCTAATCGACGGATTGCCTCCAGTCGAATTGTCGGATCCCCTTTTTGCGTCAGTCTCACGAGAAGATCGTGATTTGCAGATTTCTCAATGTTGGGCAGCCAGCGCATGGCCAGCGCCCGAAGC
>JBKJRG010000654.1:0-7336 GCA_046594805.1 Opitutaceae bacterium
TCATGCCGGGCGCGGTAGCCCTCGCGGATCCCGAGCGGCTCCGGCAGGTGCTGGCCAATTTGATCGACAATGCAATCAAGTATGGGCGGCCGGACGGCCGGGTCTCGGTCGCCGGCCGGCTGCTCGATCCGGGGCACGTGGAGTTGACCGTGCGTGACGACGGCCCGGGCATCCCCTTTGAGGCGAAGGCGCGCATCTTCGAGCGATTCTACCGGGTGGACAAGGCGCGCTCGCGCGAGCAGGGCGGCACTGGCCTAGGCCTCGCGATCGTGAAGAATGTCGTGCAGGCCCACGGGGGTGACGTCCGGGTCGAGAGCTCGCCGGGCGCGGGCACGGAGTTTTTCATCACGCTGCCGTCGGCGTGAGGTTTTTTGGCCCCCTCGCGGATCCAGTGAATTGGGGACGGGGCGCTCTCGCCCCGTTTTCCGACCGCGGCGAGGACGCCGCGGCCCCATTGCTCAGAACAGGGCCCTCACTTCGCTCACCACGAATTCGCGCGCCGGGAAGGCTGCATCTCACCGCGTGGGAGCGGCAGCCCGAGCTGTTCGATGGACCCGTCGAACAACAGCCGGCGCTGCTCGAGCGAAAGTCCCGGTTCGAACACGGCGATCCGGTAATCGCGATAAGCGCCCTCGCTCTCGCGCTGGGCGGCGGCGCGCATCGCATTTGCCAGCGCCAGATCGAGCGCCTGCGGTGCGGTGATGCCAAGCAGCTCCGCCACCTCCCGGCGGATTTCATCGTTCCGATTGACCAGATCGGCGAGCCCGCGGCCAAACTGGTCCGACACCGCGCCCAGCTCGGTCCGAAGGGATTCCATTTGGGCGGCGAGGTTCGCGGGCGGCGTGCCGCGCAGGGCGGGGTAAACGGTCGTGCGCAGCCGATCCTTTTCGAACGCGTAGTTGACCGAGACCGGAATCCGCGCCGCGCGCGTTCGGCCCACGATGGCCTCCACCTTGGCCGTGGCCGCCTGTTGCAATTGCTGGCGATCCCGGATGACGCCATTGATGCGTTCGACCACGGAATTCGGGATGGCCAATTTGGCCAGGGGATCGCCCGGGGGTGTCACGGGGCCGAGTCCCACCCGGATTTCCTCCGCGATGACCTCCAACTGCGCGAAGCGCGCCGCCTGCTTTTCCGGCAGGGCGCGCAGGGTGCTGTTGAAAAGCTCCATTTCCCCATCGAACTTGTGGACCGCGTCGTAGAGTTCTTTTTTCAACGCTGATTTCCGGGTGAGAAAGGTCGCAAACTTCGCGGCAATCTCGGGCAACATGTCCGGTATGGTCACCCGCGCCGTCTCCGGCGAAAAGAAAACGGCGTTCCCCGCCGCGGTCGCCTTGTCCGCGCGATCCACCGCCTGCGCCAGTTCGAGGGCGATCTCCCGGAGCAGTCGTCGCTGGGCCGGCAGGAGGCCTTTCTGGTAATACGCGAACGCGCGCATGACCTGGGCGATTTCGACGGGCGAGTAGCCCCGGCGATCGCGGTCGCTGAGTTTCCACTCCCGGTATTCGCTCCAGTTCCGATCGGCGGCGATGAGGTCGACGCGCAGCAATTCGGCGCTTTTTTCGAGCTGTTCGAAGCGGGGCGCCTGCCGGCGCGCCAGCGCTTCGCACGCCTGCCGGCGCGCGGCGGGCTCCGTGTCGCGCACCGACGCCAGGAGGTCGTGGAGTTCCTGCGCGAGGGCGAGCTTCGCCGCCCGATAGGCGCCCAGCTGCTGCTGCTGCTTTTCGGAGAGCGAGCGGGCCGCAAAATGCGTGCTGAGCTGCGGGTAGAAGAGTTCGCTGACGTACGGCGCGAGCGCCGCCGGGGCCGTGCCTTGCCCGGCCGGGGTCGCCGGCAGCCGGTTAATCGGCTGATCCAGGGCGGGAGGAAACGGGGGAAAGCAAATCATCGCCCGTGGCGCGCGTGGCATCGGGCTCGGCGTGGGAATCGTGTCCCGGGAAAAATCGGTCTGCGCGGCTAGCCGAAGCGCCAGCGTGAACCCGGCCAGGGCGAGACCGGTCCGACGGCATGCGGACAGGAGGCGCCCCGCTGACGGGCGCATCATGGAACCGCGGAATTGGCGCTGCGCGAGCAAGACGCGCGAAACTCACTCCGTTTTTGCGGGCGGGCGAGCTGAAATCAGCCGTAGCGGCCCTCGATGTACTCCGCGGTCTTCGGGTTGGCGGGAGCCAGAAACAGATCCTCGGTGCGGCTATGCTCCACCATCTTTCCCAGCAGCATAAAAATGCATTCGTCGCTCGCCCGCCGCGCCTGCGCCATGTTGTGCGTGACGATCACGATCGTGTATCGCCCCTTCAGCGAAAACATCAGCTCTTCGATCGCCGCCGTGCCTTCGACGTCGAGCGCTGAACACGGCTCGTCCATCAGGATGATCTGCGGCTTCAGCGGCAGCAGCCGCGCGATGCAGAGCTTCTGCTGCTGCTCGAGCTGGAGCGAGATCGCCTTCTGCTCCAGCCGATCCTTCAGGTCATGCCAGAGGTTGACCTCGGTGAGCGCCTTTTCGACGGCGTCATCGAGCGCGGACTTCGGGAGCGACGGGCCGTCCGCATGCACCCGGAGGCCGAAAACGACATTCTCGTAGACCGAAAGCGGCAGTGGGTTCGGACGCTGGAAGACCATCCCGACCGATTTGCGGAGCTCGATCAGCGAGACATCGGGATCGTAGATGTTTTTGCCGAGTAAACGGATTTCGCCCTCGGTCGTGACATACCCGTACCGTTCGTTCACGCGGTTGAAGCAACGCAGCAGCGTCGTCTTGCCGCAACCGGAGGGCCCGATCAACGACGTGATCAGCCCGTCCTTGATGTTCAGCGTGACGTCGCGCAGGGCCTGAAACTTGCCATACCACAAGTTCACGTCGCGTGTCGTGATGCTGGCGTCCGCCTGCGGCGCGGTCTGGGGTGCGACGGGGGTCATGGGCTCAACCGAAGATCCCCTCCACGTAATCGCGGGTCCGGCGATCGCGCGGGTGTTCGCCGAAGATCACGTCCGTCGTGTCCAGCTCGACGATTTCGCCCTTCCAGAGAAACATCGTGCGGTCGGCCAGCCGTCGCGCCTGCTGGGTGAGATTCGTGACGAGGATGATCGTCATGTTCCGGCGCAGCTCTTTCAGCACATCCTCGATCCGCATCGTCGTCACCGGATCGATCGCGATGCTGAACTCGTCCAGGCAGAGGATTTCCGGCTGGTGCGACAGGGCCCGGGCGATCGTGAGGCGCTGCTGCTGGCCGCCCGAAAGCTTGGTGCCCAGGCTGTCGAGGCGATCTTTCACCTCGTCCCAGAGCGCCGCCTGGCGGAGGCATTGTTCGACCAGGCCGTCGAGCTCGCTCTTTTTCTTCAGGCCCGCGCTGCGGGGGGCAAATGCGACATTGTCGTAGATCGAGAGGGGCAGACCGACCGGCAGGGGCGCGACCATGCCGATTTTGCGGCGGAGCGCATACACGTTCCGGGTCCTGACCACGTCCTCGCCGTCGATCCTGATCGTGCCGGAGACGTGGGTGTCCGGCGTGAAATCGATCGTGCGGTTGAGGCAGCGCAGCATCGAGGTCTTGCCCGATTGCGCCGGGCCGATCACGCCGAGGATTTCGTTGTGGTGGACGTCGAAGGAAATGCCGTGAATGACCTCTTTCATGCCGTAGGAGAGGCGCAATTCGGAGACCTCGATGTGCTTGGGACTGGCCATGTCGGCTACCACTTTTTCCGGGAGCGCAGGTAAACCCGCAGCGAGATGGCGGACGCATTGACCAGTACCACCAGCGCGAGCAGCACCACCGCCGTCGCATAGGGAATTGATTCCTTCACGCCGGGCACTTGGGTCGAGATGGTGTAAAGGTGCATCGAGAGCGCCATGCATTGCTCATCGAGGTAGTAGGGGAACAGGTCGCCGCGCTGCACCGCCTTGAAGAAGACGACGCCGGTGAACATCACCGGCGCGGTTTCGCCCGCCGCCCGGCTCACCTGCAGGATGACGCCGGTGAGGATGCCGCTGATCGAGTTGGGCAGCACGACCGAGGTGATCGTTTGCCAGCGGGTCGCGCCCACGTTCCAGCAGGCCTCGCGAAAGCTGCGGGGCACGCTGGCGAGCGACTCGCGCGTGCTCGCGATGATGACCGGCAGCGTCATGATCGCGAGCGTCAGGGAGGCGGAAATAATCGAGTAGCCGAAGCGCGCGGCGTAGACGAAGGCGCCGAGCCCGAACAGCGCGTGCACGATGCTCGGCACGCCGGCCAGGTTGATCACCGCGAGGTTGATCACCCGGTTGAACCAGTTGTCGCGCGCGTATTCGTTGAGATAGACCGCGGCGAGAATTCCGATGGGGGCGGAGATCGCCAGCGAGAGAAACACGAGGTAGATCGTGCCGACGAACGCCGGCCAGATGCCGCCCTCGGTCATGCCGCGCTTCGGCACCTCGAGCAGGAATTCGAGATTCAGCGACGGCGCCGCGCGGGCCACCAGGTAGCCGACGATCAACAGCAATGGCACGACCATCGCGACCGCCATCGCGCAAAAAATCCACTTCGCGATCGCCTCCTGGCGGAGCTTGCGGCGCACCGCCGGCGTCTCGGCAAACAGCGTCGTCGGGGCGGGCGCGTTCATTTCCGCCGGATGCCGCGCACGATCGTGTCGGCGATGAGGTTGACCCCAAACGTGAGGGTGAAGAGGAGGACGCCGGTCAGGAACAGCACCCGATAGTGGTCGGAACCGGCGGGCGCTTCCCCGAGTTCGGCGGCAATGTTGGCGGTGAGGGTGCGGACGGAATCAAGCACGCTGTGCGGGATATGCACGGCGTGTCCCGTGGCCATCAGCACGGCCATGGTCTCGCCCACGCCGCGTCCAACGCCCAGCAGCACCGCCGCCAGCAGGCCGTGCTTGGCCGCGGGCAGCAGCACGCGCCAGATGAGCTGCCAGCGCGTGACGCCCAGGGCGATCGCGGCCTCGCGATAGGAGTCCGGCACGGCTTTCAGCGCATCCTCGCCGATCGAGACGATGATCGGCACGCTCATCAGCGCGAGAATGATGCCGCCGTTGAGCACATTCACGCCCACCGGCGCGCCCAGGTGCTCGGAGATGAGCTTGCTCATCACTGTCAGGCCGATGAAGCCCCACACCACGCTCGGCACCGCCGCGAGGAACTCGATGACAATCTTCAGCGTCTCCCGCGTCTTCTGGCCGCAAAACTCGGAAAGATAAATGGCCGCGCCCAGGCCGAACGGCACGGCGATGACCATCGCGAGCACGGTGACGCTCGCCGTGCCGACGATCATGGCGAACACTCCGTAGCGTTTGTTCGTTTCCGAGGTTGGATACCACTCGGTGCTGAACAGGAATTGCCCGAGGCTGAAATTCTCGTGGGTGAGGACCGGGAGCGCCTCCTTGAAAACGAAAACGAAAATGCCGAGGACGAAGATGATCGCGCTGAAGCCGCAGAGATAGACCAGGCCTTCCAGCACTTTCTCGCCTCCGATCGCCCAGCCGGGCCGCCGCGCGGCGCGCACGGCAAAAATCGCGGCTGGCGCCGGTTGGGTTTTGGGATCGGTCATTGCCGGCGTCGGGGAGTGGAGGGTGGGAGCGACCGTCCGCTCACTTTTTCCGAGCCCCGGCGGCCAGCGGCACGTAACCGCTCTTCTCGACGATCTTCTGGCCCGCGTCGCCCAGGATCCAGTCGATGTAATTCTTCAGTTCCCCGGTCGGCTCCCCGAGGGTGTAGACGAGCAGCGGGCGGGCGATGGGGTACTGCTTGCTCAGCGTCGTCGCGACACTTGGCTCGATCGCGGGCTGGCCGGCTTTGGGCGAAACCTTCAGCATGCGCACCTTGCCCGGCTCGTTATAGCCGAGGCCGCTGTAGCCGATTGCGCCCGGGGTCGAAGCCACGAGCTCCACCACTTCCTTGGACCCGTTCATGTCGCGCGAACCGAGCTTGAAATCTTTCTTGTTGAGGACGTGCTCCCGGAAGAATTCGTAGGTGCCGGAGCTCGATTGCCGGCTGACGCGAACGATGGTGTCCTGGCCGCCTGGCGGCGCGAGCCCCAGCTCCGACCATTTGGTGGTTTTGCCGTCCTCGACGAAAATGTCGGCGAGCTGGTCGTTGGTAATCTCGGTCAGGGGATTGTCCTTGTGCACATAGATGGCGAGCGCGTCGTAGCCGATCACGAATTCCTGCGGGTCTTTGCCGGTGTTCTTTTTGGCCTGCGCCTTTTCCTCCGCCTTCATGTCGCGGCTGGCGTTAGCCATGTCGATCGTTCCCTTGATGAGCGCCGCGATGCCGACGCCGGAGCCGCCGCCGGAAATTTCCACGTCGACGTTGGGATGCTCTTTTTTGTAATCTTCCGCCCAGACCTGCGCGACGTTCACCATCGTATCGGATCCCTTGTTTTGGATCGTGGTGCGCGTGCCGGCGGCGCCGGGGGTGCCCTTGGGCTTGCAGGCGGGCAAGGCGCAGAGGGCGAGGGCGACCGCCAAGGCGGCGGGGAGCCGCCAAAGACTGTTCGAGGTGGGTTTCATGGCAGTGGCGAGGGTGGTGGGTTAACTCTTCAGGATGGCCTGCACAAAATCGTTAATGCTTCCCTTGATCGTCTGGTAGGCCTGCTCATAGGCCGCGCGGACTTCCGGCGCGCCCGCCTTCAGTTTGCCGGGATCGTCGACGCTCCAGTCGAGGTACACGCCTTTGCGCGGGCGCCGCGGAAAGGTTTTTTTCACCTCGGGGGAGAGCGCCACGATGAGATTGTAATGCTCCAGGTTGGGCACCTGGTGCAGTGCTTTGGGCACGAGGTAGGACGGATCGTGGCCTTTCTCCTTCAGGAACGCGGCGGTGGCCGGCGCGATCGGCTGGGGATCGAGTCCCGCGCTGGTGAAAATGAACTTTTGCTGGCCGAGCGAATTCGCGATCGCCTCGGCGATTTTGGTGAGGCAGGCGTCGTGTTCGTCGACGAAGAGCACGCGAAACACCTCGGAGCCCTGGTGCTTCGCGTATTCGCCGGTGCACATGTAGAGCACCTCGGTGCAGATGTTGCGCGCCTGATCGGCCACGCGTTCGTAGCGCCGCACCATCATGGTCAGCGGATCCAGCGCCTCGAAGGGCATCTGGTTTTCGCGGAACAGGTGGACGAGGTCCTTGATCAGTTTGCTCCGCTGGAGATCAATGCCGTCTTCCAGCTCGAGGGTTTTGCGGGCGAGCTCGGCGTCCTGCTCGACGAAGGCCTGGATCGCATCGTGCAGCATCGCGATGGCATGGCGGGCGAGCTCGAGAAACTGCTCCCGGGGGAAGGTCGCGGGCATCTGGCTGAGCTTGAGCAGCCGCCGGGCGATGCTCTCGGCGTAATCGCCCACGCGCTCAAGC
>JBKJRG010000833.1:0-8900 GCA_046594805.1 Opitutaceae bacterium
AGCCTTGGAGCCCGGCGACCTGCTCCCCCTCCAATTCTCGCGGCAAAAAGCCGCATATGTCGTCGCCACCGCGCGACGGGTGGCCGCCGGCACCCTCGATCTGGCGGCGCTGCGGACCATGTCGGCGACCCGCGCGGAGAGAACCTTGCTCGAGATCCATGGACTCGGTCCGTGGTCGGTCAATTATCTGATGATGCGCGCCCTGGGTTTCCCCGACTGCGTACCGCTGGGCGATACCGGCGTGACCAGCGGACTCCTGGCGTTGCTCAAGTTGGAGGAACGGCCGGACATTGCGGCCACCCGCCGGCTTATGACCATGTTTTCACCGTACCGCAGCCTCGCCACCGCCCACCTTTGGCAGTTCAACCAGCCCTTCCCCGCTTGATGGCATGAACTCTTCCCGCAGTGGAGTCGCCTTTCCCCCCGAGTGGGATTATCTTTTTCCTCCGCTTCACTCCTTCCTCCCATGAGACAATTCTACGACACCTTTGCCACGCCGGCCGGCGACTTTTCGGTCGCCCTCAACGCGAGCGGCGCCGTTCTGGCCACCGCGTTTGGCGGGCTAAGCGAACTCCGCGAGCGGTTCGATGCCGACGAAGTCGTGCGTGACGCCCCCCGGGCCGCGGCGGTGCGCCGCGAAGTCGGCGAGTATTTCGCCGGCCAGCGGCAGAAGTTCACGCAGCCGCTGGCGCCGAGCGGGACCGCGTTTCAGCGCAGCGTGTGGTCCGCACTGCGGGAAATTCCATTCGGAGAAACCCGCAGCTACGGCGCGCTCGCCGCGGAGATTGGCAACCCTTCAGCGGCGCGCGCCGTCGGCCGGGCGAATGCCACCAACCCGGTGTGCCTGCTGGTGCCGTGTCATCGCGTCGTCGGCACCGACGGCTCGCTCACCGGTTTCGCATTTGGCGAAAATATCAAGCGGCAGCTGCTCGAACACGAACGCCTGACCGCCCCAGTTTCCCCCGCGGCGGCGGTGGCGTGAGCTGCCAGAAAGTTTATTCAGCAATCAGGCAGCCAGAATTTTTGGTTTCCGGGCTTCCGAATTAATCCGGTTTGCGCTCAGAACCCGCCGCGCGTTTGACCGCGGCATGGTGCAGCGCGACGACGAAGGCCTTCAGCTTTGTCTCGTCCTTCACCCCCGGGGCGGTTTCGACGCCGCTGTTCACGTCGACAAACTTGGCGCCGCTGCGCGCCAGGGCATCGCCAATGTTCTCGGGTTTCAATCCACCCGCGAGAATCCAAAGGTTGCCTGGATGGGCGGATTGGTGACGCGCAAATTTGCCCCAATCTCCCGTCTGGCCCGAGCCGCCGAATGCGTCGTTGTGAAAGGAGTCCAGCATGACAAATTTCGCCACGGCCAGCGTCGCTGGCGACACGTCGGCTCCGGGCGGCAGCTTCGGCGCCAGCCAGAGGTGTTTCTCGCCGACGAGCTGTGACCAGGCGGACAATTGCGCCTCCCTCGTCTCCGGCCGGAAATGGATTTGGAAATAATCAAAGCCCGCGTCCCGCATTGCGCCGAGCTCGGCGATCGTCGGCTCCACCGCCACCGCCACCTTGCGTCGATCCGGCAATCGGGGCGCCATCGCCCGGTATTGCGCGAGCGAAATAGCGCGCGGCGACTTCGGATAGAATATGAACCCGAGATAATCCGCCCCGCAACGATCCGCGAATTCCGCGTCGACCAGCGACGTGAGCCCGCAGACTTTGAATCGGATTCCGTCGATCATGATGGTGGCCCACGGAACACACAGAAAACACGGAAATGCAATCCGGGCATTCCGGGCATTCCGTGTGTTCCGTGGGCTAAAATGAATTGATGCTCTGGATCACGTGTTCGAGCTGCGCATCGGTCAGCTCCGGGAAAATCGGCAGGCTGACGCAGGTTTGCCCCGCTTTTTCCGCGACCGGAAACGCGCCTTTCGCGTAGCCGAGCTCGGCGTAGCACTTTTGCAGGTGCAGCGGCACCGGATAAATCAGATCGGTGCCGATCTCGTGCCGGGTCAGCTGCTCGCGCAGCGCGTCGCGTCGCGGATGCCGGATGGTGAACTGGTGGAAAACGGATTGCCCGTACGGTGGCTGCTCCGGGAGCCGGACGTCGGCGAGTTTGATCCCGGCAAGATAGCGGGCGGCGATGGCCTGCCGCCGCGCGGTCCAGGCAGCCAGGTGCGGCAGTTTCACGTTCAGCAGCGCACCCTGGAATCCATCCATCCGAAAATTGCCGCCCACGATGTCGTGATAATAGCGCCGATCCGAGCCGTGCACTCGAATGTTCCGC
Organism: Opitutaceae bacterium; assembly: GCA_046594805.1. Classification (GTDB taxonomy): domain Bacteria; phylum Verrucomicrobiota; class Verrucomicrobiia; order Opitutales; family Opitutaceae; genus ER46. The sequence continues at coordinate 2,276 of JBKJRG010000833.1, forward strand.
GCTTTCGTGTGCAGGACTTCATCCTTCGCGACGAACGCCCCGCCCTCCCCACCACCGCCGAGATTCTTCGTGGGATAAAAACTGAAGGTCCCGACGTCGCCCAGCATTCCGACTGGCGTCGACCGATAGCGCGCGCCCACCGCTTGCGCGCAGTCCTCGATCACGAAGAGCTTTCGCTCCCGCGCGATCACCATGATTTCATCCATCCGGGCCGGCTGGCCGAAGAGATGCACGATGATAATCCCCTTCGTCCGCGGCGTGATCGCCGCCGCCAGTTTTGCCGGATCCAAGTTGAAGGTTCCTTCCTCGATGTCCGCAAACACCGGGCGCGCGCCGACGTAATTAATCCCCCAGGCGGACGAGATAAACGTGAACGGCGCGGTGATCACCTCATCGCCCGGCCCGAAGCCCGCGAGCATGCAGGCCACGTGCAAAGGGGAGGTACCGCTGTTCATGGCGAGAACGCGCGGATAGCCGAGCGTTGACGCGAAATTCCGCTCGAACTCCTCCACGTCCGCCCCAAGGCAGAATCGCGTTGCGTCATACGTGGCGGTCAACGCCGCGAGCGCCTCGGTGCGCAGCGCACGGTGTTGCAGCGAGAGATCGAGAAACGGGACCTTCATGCGACTATTTCAGCTACAAATTAGATTTGGCGCCATTCGCCGGTCGCTGTGCGCCAACTGTTACTTCAGCTTCCGCACCACCGCCTCGACCAGCGCATCGAGGCTCGGCGCCTTCGCTTCGAAATCCACCGCGATCCCCGCCGTCTTCATCGTCTCGCTGGTTTGCGGGCCGATGCTGCCGGCGAGCGGACGCGTGGCGCCGGGCTCCAGTTTGAGCGCAGCAGCCTGGTCGACATAAGACTGCGCCGCGGAGGAACTCGCGAACAGGATGGCATCGGCGCCTTTCGCCCGGAAACCCGCCGCCGCCGGATCGCCCGTGAGATCATTCTGCTCCGTCTTGTAAACCTGCAGCTCGTCCACAATCGCCAGGGCATCCTCGAGCCGGCGCACCAGGATATCGCGGTTCAGGTTGCCCGTGATGACTAGGACCTTTGCGTTGTCCAGGCTACCCGTCTCGATCAACGCCTCGGCCAGGGCCTCGGCGGTGGCGATCTTCGGCTGGCACTCCACCCGGATGTGGTGATCCCGGATCGCGCGGGCTGAAGCATCGCCGACGCAGGCGAAGCGCAGGCCCCCTAGCGCCCGAATGTCTTCGTAGACGCGGCGGAATTCATCGAAGAAGAATCGCACGCCGTTCACGCTCGTGAAAGCGATCCAGTCGTAGGTCCCAAGCTCCATCAGCACGTCGGTCAGCACATGCAGATCGATCTCCTTCGAGACATGGATGAGGGGCAGCTCCACCACCTCGGCACCGAGCGCGGCGAGCTTCCCGGCCAGCTCAGAGGTCTGGTCCCGCGCGCGGGTGATGGCGATGCGCCGGCCGGTCAGCGACAAGGAATTACTCATGGCAGCAATCCAAAATCCCGGAGCACGCGCGCCGCCGTTTCGACCGGGGCCGCAAAGTCGGCGGCGCTCAGCTCCACCGTACGAACTCCGGTGTTTTCGTGGAAAAGATAAAACCGACCGCCGGTGGCATGCGCCCCGAAGGCGGTGTGACAGCCGCCGCCGAGCGCCGCCTGGAATGCGCGCTCCAACGTCACGTTTCGCGCCGTCACTCCATCGAACACCGCGGCAAACTTCGCCGCGTCATCCTCGCGGCACTGGATGCCGATCGCCCCCTGCCCCACGGCTGGCACCATCTGGTCGCAGTCCAGCGGCGCGAACTCGATTCCCGGCCAGGTTTCGATGTCGAGCCGCTTCAAACCCGCCGCGGCGAGGATGGTCCCATCCGCCACCTGCTGCTCCCCGATTTTGCGGAGCCGCGTGTCGACGTTGCCGCGGATCTCGCAGAACCCCACGTCGGGAAACATGGCCTTCACCTGCAGCCGCCGCCGCGGACTTCCAGTGGCCAGGGTTATCGGCACGTCCACCCCGGCTCGAAGCACCAGGACATCCCGCGGATCGGCCCGCGGCAGATAACCGCCCATCGCGAGTCCCGCCGGCATGTCGCCCGGCAAATCCTTGGTCGAATGCACCGCGATATCCGCGTCGCCCCGCTCGATCGCGAGCTCGAGTTCCTTCGTGAAAAGCCCCTTGCCCCCGCGTTCCTCGAGCGACCACTCGGCCTTTTGATCGCCGGTCGTCACGATCTTCATTAGCTCCGTCTCCACCCCGAGCTGCAGCCGGAGATGAGCCGCGACCATTTCCGCCTGCACGAGGGCAAGCGGGCTCTGGCGGGTGGCGATGACCAGTCTCATGGCACGGCCGCACTACGCGGCAACGGCGGGTCGAAATTAATCACGGAAAACAAATGTAGGGGCGTCGCTTGACGACGCCCGCGCATACCTTTGTGCGCGCGAGTTGCCGGGCGGCCACCAGCGACGCCTCTACCCTCAGGAATAGACCGCCTGCACGCACTTGATGTTCTTCTTGGTCATCCAGGGCATCATGGAGCGCAGGTATTGGCCGGTCTTTTCGATCGGGTGTTTTTCGCCCGCCTTGAGCAGCTTGTTGTACTTCTTCAGGCCGCCCTTGTGCTCCTTCACCCACTCCTTGGTGAACTGGCCGCTCTGGATTTCCTTCAGGATTTTCTTCATCTCGGCCTTGGTCTGCTTGTTCACCACGCGCGGGCCGCGGGTGATGTCGCCATACTTCGCCGTTTCGGAAATTGAGAAACGCATGCCGGCGATCCCGCTCTCGTACATCAGGTCGCAGATCAACTTCAGCTCGTGGAGGCACTCGAAGTACGCCATTTCGGGCTGGTATCCCGCCTCGACGAGCGTTTCGAAGCCGGCCTGCACGAGCGCGCTCGCCCCGCCGCAGAGCACGGCCTGCTCGCCGAACAAATCGGTTTCGGTTTCCTCCTTGAACGAAGTCTGCAGCACCCCGGCGCGGGTCGAGCCGATGCCCTTGGCCCAGGCCAGCGCGGTTTGCTTGGCGGTCTTCGACTTGTTCTGCGCGACCGCGATCAACGCGGGCATCCCTTTTCCTTCGGCGTAGAGCCGGCGGACCATGTGGCCGGGGCCCTTGGGGGCGACCATGATGCAGTCGATGTCCTTGTGCAGCTTGATTAGGCCGAAGTGCACGGAGAGACCGTGAGAGAACAGCAGGGTTTTTCCCTTCCCGAGATTCGGCAGAATGTCCTTCAGGTAGACCTCCGCCTGCTTCATGTCAGGCAGCCCGACCATCATGACATCGGCGCGGCGGACCGCCTCGGCGGTGTCGAAAACTTCGAAGCCATGCTGCTCGGCCACCGCGCGGGACTTGGATCCGGGGTAAAGGCCCACGATGACCTTGCAGCCGCTATCCTTCAGGTTGAGCGCGTGGGCATGGCCCTGCGAACCGTAGCCAAGGATGGCGAGGGTCTTGTTTTGGAACACGCCGAGATCGGCGTCGTTGTCGGTGTAGACTTTGGCGGGCATGGGAAAACTTCGTTTTCGGTTTTGAGTTTGGAGTTTTGAGTCTGGAGTTACGGCAACGGCAGCGCTCGATTATCGCTTCAGCGCGAGGCGGCCGGTGCGGGCGAGTTCGAGGATGCCGAAGGGCTCGAGCAGCCCGAGCAGGGCATTCACTTTTTCGTCATCGCCCGTGGCTTCGATGATCAAGGCATCGGCAGACAAATGAATTATCTTCGCGCGGAAAATGTCCTTGATTTGGAGAATCTCCGGGCGGGTCCGCGCGTCGGCGCGGACTTTCACCAGGATCAACTCGCGCGCGACGGCCTGGCCTTCCTTGAAATCGAGGACCTCGACCACGTTGACCAGTTTCCGGAGCTGCTTGATGCAGAGATCGAGCGACGCGTCATCGCCCTTCAGCACCGTGGTCACCCGCGAAAGCGAGGCATCGTGCGTCGGCGCGACGTTGAGCGAGTCGATGTTGAAGCCGCGGCCGGAAAACATGCCGGCAATCCGCGCCAAAACGCCGAACTTGTTCTCAACGAGGACGGAGATGGTGTGTCGCATGGAGGGTGGTGGGAGGAAAAGGAAAAGAAGCGGATACTAAACTGGGCCGCGCGGCCAGCAGTCTTCGCTTGCGCGAAGACTGGACGCTGAGGGACTCGAACCCCCGACACCCTCGGTGTAAGCGAGGTGCTCTAACCAACTGAGCTAAGCGTCCAAGCCGAAGGGTGAAAAAAGCCGTTCCGAGGCGCCCATGACAAGGGATTATTCGGGTATGACGGGGTGGAGCGGCAGACGGCTCCGCCGGCCGGGAGGTGGGTGCGGCTTCCAGCCGCAGATCCGCTGAAACTGCGGCAGGATGCCGCAGCCACTAAGCCGTTGCGAAGGCGGGCGCGGTCTTGGCCGTTTTCGGCTTCAGCAGGCCCTCCCGCACCATCCACTCGGCGTTCTGAATCGCATTGAGGGCGGCGCCCTTCCAAAGGTTGTCACCGCTGACCCAGAACGCGAGGCCGTTGTCCAAGGCGGTGTCGATCCGGATCCGGCCGACACCACATTTTACCTTGCGACTGAAGTCGAGCGGCGTCGGGTACCCGGATTTGGCGGGATCGTCGACGAGCTGTGCCCCCGCGAATGCGGCCACGGCAGCCCGCGCGGCCTCGACACTGACCGGGCGCTCGAACTCGGCATTGACCGCAATCGAATGAGCCCGCACGACCGGCACGCGCACCGTGGTGGCGGACACCTTGAGATTGGGCAGCCCCATGATCTTGCGGCTCTCGAGCATCATCTTGGTTTCCTCGCCCGTGTATCCATTGGGCCCAAAGGAATCGACCTGCGGGATCACGTTGAACGCGATTTGGTGCGGATAGACTTTCTTCGTGAGGGCGGCGCCCTTCGCATGCGCCTGCACCTGATCCTCGAGCTCGCGCACCGCCTCGGCGCCGGTGCCGGAGACCGATTGATACGTCGCCGCGATATAGCGTTTCAACCCGAACGCCTGGTGCAGCGGCCAGAGCCCCATGAGGGTCACCGCGGTCGAGCAATTCGGATTCGCGATGATGCCCTTGTGGCGGCGCAGCTCGCCCGGATTGATTTCCGGGATGACGAGCGGGACATCCGGATCCATCCGGTAGTGCGAGCTCTTGTCGATCACGAGACAACCAGCCTTCACCGCATCGGGGGCGAGGGCGCGCGTGACGGAGCCGCCGGCGGCGAAAAACGCGACATCCACGTTGCCGAACACGCCCGGCTTCGCCTCCTCCACCCGGTATTTTTTCCCGCCGAACTCCACCATTTTGCCCACGGATCGCGCCGAAGCGAACAACCGGAGCGAACCGAGCGGAAAGTTACGATCGTGCAGCAGCGACAGGAGCTCTTGACCGACCGCGCCCGTGGCGCCGACGATAGCGACAGTGATGGATGCTTTGTTCACGAGTTTGTCTCCCATGGAGCAGGTTAACCAAACGTGCGCCCGCCTTGGCATCAAGCCCGGAGAGCGCGTCCTAGCCGTGCGCATCAGCACAGCGACCCTCCAATTTTTCCGCAAAGGTGCGCTGGTGAAGAGTTACGTCATCTCCACGTCGCGGCGCCCGCCTTCCAACGTCAAGGGTTCGCTCGGCACTCCGCGCGGCTTGCATGAGATTGCCGAACGGATCGGGGCGGGCCAGCCACCCGGAATGGTATTCAAGTCGCGCGTGTCGATTGGACAGCATTATTCGGAAATTCCCGACGCCACGGAAGAGAGCAACCTCATCACGAGCCGGATCCTCTGGCTGCGCGGGATGGAGGCGGGCGTGAACCAGGGCGGGGACGTCGATTCGTACGCGCGCTACATCTACGTGCACGGCACGAATCACGAAACGCGGCTCGGCGAGCCGCTCAGCGCCGGCTGCGTCCTCATGCGGAACCTGGATATCGTGGAGCTGTACGAGGAGGTCCGCGCCGGCGACCTCGTGTGGATCGCGGATTGAGAAAATCGCGACTGGCTGCCCGTTTCCCGGCCACACTCAGAGTTACTCGTGAATTGGGGATGGGGCGCCCTCGCCCCGTCGAATTCGGTTTTTCGTCACGACACCTTTTCCGAAAGTCATTTCCCACCCGCCAGCTCAGCGGCTGGCTTTCGCTCAGTTCGTCTGCATCGCGACCCGAGCCTCGCCGCCGCCAAGGAGGAGGCGCACGCGATCGCCGTCCTGGAATAGTCCGCCGTCCACTTCCTGCGTCACGACCACGGAACTGCCGTCATCCAGCCGGATGCTGATCTCCTGGGCGCGCTTGCGGGTGGCCGCTTCCTCGACCGACTGGCCGAGGACCGCGCCGCCCACGGCTCCACCAGCGGTTGCCAACGCCGCACCGACCCCACGGCCAATGCCGGAGGCCGCCGCGCCGCCGATTAGTCCTCCGCCATACATCCCGATCTGGCCCTTCGTGCCCTCGATGTTCACCTCGCGCACGCTCGTGACCACACCGGTGTCCACGCGCTGCAGAACGTTCGCCTGGGACGAGCGGACAATGCGACGCGACGAAGGGAACGTGCAGCCTACGCACGCCACCGCGAAACCAACCGCGACGAGAAGCGAAAACTTCGAGTTCATGTCAGGAATGACAGTGCGCGATACGACGCCGGTTACGAACCAAAAGTTCCTCCCCCCCGGGTGGATTCCGGCG
>JBKJRG010000122.1:0-2967 GCA_046594805.1 Opitutaceae bacterium
AATGACTCGAAGGTGATCGCAGGGCAGCTCAACCAACTGCTCAAGATCGTCGCGCCGCAGCTGCAGGAATATGAGAACCTGACGCGCGACCAGCGGGCCTATCTCACCCAGGATGCCGATCCCCTCGAAGTCGCCGGCGCGAACCCGCAGCTGGTCGACATCATCGATCACATCATCACTGCGTCCCGGTCGGGCTCGGCGGGCACGGCCGGGGCATTCACGCTGATCCTGATTGTCCTCCTCCTCTTCAAATCGATCGAGGATACCTTCAACGACATCTGGGGCGTGCGGCAGGGCCGATCGGTGCTGACGCGGATCGTCTTTTATTGGACCATCCTGACGCTGGGCGCGGTCCTGTTTTTCACCTCGATCGCTTTGCTGGGAGCCGGAACTTTCCTGAGCGTTTTCGCCGAGCGGCTGCCGGGCGGATCCGAACTGGCCAAATCCCTCGGCTGGACGCTGCCGATCATCTCCTTCACGATGCTGGCGTCGATGCTCACGCTATTCTACCGCGTGATTCCGAACACCCGGGTTTACTGGCGGTCAGCGGCGATGGGCGGGCTGGTGGTCGCGGCGCTGCTCGCGCTCAACAACTTCCTTACGTTCTTGTTTATCAAGCGGGTCGTCATGGAGAAAAGCCTCTACGGCGGGCTCGCGCTGCCGCTGGTGGTGATGTCGGCCCTGTACATTTTCTGGCTGTGCGTGCTGACCGGCGGCATCGTGAGCTACGCGATCCAAAACGTGCATTACCGCAACAGCCAGGCGGCATGGAGCACACTGACCGAGACCATGCGGGAGCGGCTCGCCCTCGTCGTGTTCCTGACCGTCTGCCGCCGGTTCCGCGAATGCCTGCCGCCGGTCTCGGCCTCGCAACTGAGCACCATGCTCAAGGTTCCGGCCCAACTCCTGAACGAATGCGTGAACCGGCTCGTGCAGATCAAGTTGATCACGGCGCTGCGGCCAGAGCCGGGGAGCACGGCGGCCGACTATCTTTACCAGCCCGCCCGGCCTTTGAACCGACTCACGCTTTTCGACTTCAAAACACTCGACGACAACTACGGCGACGACCCGATTGGCTCGTCGCTCGAGCGGATCGATCCGCTGGTTCCGCGGTATGACGCCGCGCTGAACCGGCTGGGTGAACAGGAGTTTTTCCAGAAGAACCTGGAGCAATTGCTCGACGAGCATCCGTTCGATGAGTCGCGCCCGCCTTTCGCGATGGGTGAGCGGCGCGCCGGCAAGTAACGGAGGGAGTTTGGAGTTGGTGAGTTGCGTTCCCCGCAGGGGTTTAGGGCGCACAAGCCGAAACTCCGAACTCCGAACTCCAAACCCCAAACTCCAAACGGCGAATTGGACGCCCTCGGCGCCATATTCGCCCTTGCCACCCACCGGGCGCGACCTAGCGTCCGGACTTTTCGTCCCATGATTTCCTGGATCCAGCGCTACTTTCGGCACCACTTCCGCGCGATTTTCGCGATCCTGCTCGCGGTCGTGATCGTCTCCTTCGTCTTCACGATTGGCGCCGCTCCCGGTATCGGCGGTGGAGATCGACGGATGGTCGATCGGCACTTCTTTCGCTACAACCTCGCCCTCGCCGAGGACCAGCAGCGGCTGATGGGAGACGCCCAGCTGAGCGTGAGCCTGCAGTTCGGTTCGTTCGGCGGCCTCCAGCCCGAGCAGATCCAGAACTACGCCTTCCAACGCGCGGCCGCCCTGCATCTGGCGGACCAATGGCACATTCCTGCCGCCACCCCCGCGGAGGTGACGGATGCGATCAAGAAATTGCGCATGTTCGCGGGCCCGGACGGGCAGTTCGACGCCAAGAATTACCAGACTTTTCGCGATAACCTGAAAACCAGTCCGCGCGGCGGCGCCAGCGAGGCCGACATCGCCCGCGTGATTGGCGACGACGTTTGCGCCGAAAAGGTCAACAAGCTGCTGGCCGGACCGGGCTACGTGCTGCCGTCCGACGTCAAGCAACAGCTCAACCGCTTTGACACCAACTGGACGATCGCGACCGCCACCGCGGATTACGCGGCGTGGAAAACCGATCTCAAGCCCACCGACGCCGAGCTGGGCAAATGGTTCGAGGAAAGCGGCGGCCGGTACGATGTGCCGCCGCGCGTCAACGTGACGTACGTGGAGTTTCCTGCCGCCAGTTTCCTGTCGGAAGTGAGCGTCACGGATGCGGAGATACGCGCCTTCTACGATTCCAATCCCCAGCGCTTTCCCAAGCCCGCGGAAGCCAAGCCGGCCGATGTGACACCGACGGTGGCGAAACCTTCCGACCCGGCGGCCGATTTCGCCGCGGTCCGCCCGCAGGTGGAAACCTCGCTCAAGCTGGAGCGCGCAAAACAGCGTGCCGCCCGTGCCGCCAGCGACCTGACCCTCGCACTCTTCGAAGGTAAAGTTCGGGCCGGCGCGCTCGACGCGTTTCTCAGCGGCCGGAAACTCGCCGCCAAGCCGCTCGCTCCTTTCACCCGCGAAGCGGGCCCGGCGGAGCTCGGTAATTCCCCGGACGTCGCGCAGGAAGCATTCAGGTTGAACCAGGAACGTTTCGCCTCCGAAGCCATCGCTACGCCCACCGGCGCCGTGGTGCTGTTCTGGAAGGACTCTGTCCCCGCGCGCAAGCCCCTCTTCAGCGAAGTGCGCGAAAAAGTCGCCGCGGACTACGCCGAAAACGAGAAGCGCAAGCGGTTCGTCGAACTCGGCCGCTCGATCAAGGGCAAGATTGAAGCCCGGATCAAAGCGGGCGATTCTTTCGAGAAAGCCGTCGCGGCCGCCGGCGACGGAGTGAAACTGGAGGTAAAGACGCTGCCGGCGTTTTCGCTCCGCACCCGCCCGCAGGACCTCGACTATGCGGTGCTCGGTTCGCTCGAGCGCCTTGAGCGCGGCCAGGTGAGCGACATGCTCGTGACCGCCGACAAGGGGCTGTTTGTTTATGTGGCGGACAAGAAAACGCCCGAG
>JBKJRG010000302.1:0-2953 GCA_046594805.1 Opitutaceae bacterium
CCCGGACGACACCTTCCGCCTCGCTCACGCCGTCGAGCCTGCGGCTGGAATTGGCCAAACCCCAGGGCGTCGTCAAGCGACGCCCCTACGCGATCAACGCGTCCGCCCGACCAGCCGTCGGACCGCGGCCACGACGCGCACTTCCGCCGAATCCGCCAACGCCGCCGGCAGGGCACTCCACAGCGCGGCCCGGCCGCCTTCGTAGCCGCCCTCCCGCTGCACGCGCTGCGTAGGCAGGTAGCCGAACATATCGTTCGAGTAACCGGCCACCCACACCAACGGACCGGCATATTCGGCTTTGAAACGCTGCGCGAAGTCCGCCACCGGTTCGCCGCCAAGCGCGATGAGGAGCAGTTCGTCGCCGAGCCGCACCACCTGGACAGGACACGCCTGCGTCGTCGCCAGCAGTCGATTCGACGACTGCGCGGCCAGAAGGTACTCCGCTTTCCGGCGCCGCGGCGGATCGTCGGAACGCAGATCGGCCTGCAACGTTTCGGCGGAGGGCAGGGGCAACAAATCGAGCGCGACTTCTTCCCACGCCACGCGGAGTGGCCCTGGGATTTCTCCATTCTCGTTTGCCGCTCGTGAGAGTGCATCCCGCACCGCATCCGCCAGAGCCGCACCATGGCGCTGGGCGTTCTCGACCTCGCCGCGCGGAGTCGGATCCTGATCGGCCCCGGCCCCGGCAAGGAATAGCGCGGTCGCACCGGGGAATTGTTGCTCGAGCTGCGCCTGCGCGACACCGGCGTAGTCGCCATGATATTCGCAGAAAGTCGGTGGCAACGTAAGATTGTGGCAGGCGTAACCGAAGAGGATCGCGAGCGGTTTTCCGTCGCGGCCCGTGACCGAGAGCACCGGCACGTCGTGGTCGGTGGTCCCTTGCGGCGAACGACGATTCTCCGCGAAGTCGGCCCGCGCTCGCGTCACACGCAGGCTGGCCGGATCCAGGCGACGGAGCGCCCGGTCGATCAGCGCGGCGATCTTTTCTTCGAGCTGCGCCACATACGGCGCGATCTTCGCGGCGAACTCCGGGGGGATTTCGAAGAACGGCACCTTGTCCGGCCGCACTTCCGGCGCGGTGTGGGTGTGCGACGCATTAAAGAGAATGTTTTCCCGCGGCAGCGACCAGCGTTGCTGCACCCGCGCCGCGATGGCCGTGGCCGATCCACGCGGAAGCGCGATGAGGTCCGCTGTGACGATCACCAGCCGCGCGCCGGCGGAATCTTCCAAGGCCAATGCCTTGGCGAAAAGATCCATCGCCTTGCCCGTCGCGGGCGAGCGGCGGGCCGCCCAGCCCGCCAGCCACATCGGTTCGGTGGGAGTGATGGGGATCGCGGCAGCGGCGGCCTTCCATCCGGCTTTCACATCCATCACATCGCCGTCCATCCGCCGTCGACTGGCAGAACGGCGCCGGTCACGTAGGACGACTCGTCGGACGCCAGGTAAAGGGCGGCTTGCGCCACTTCGCGCGGCTGGCCGATCCGGCCGAGAAACGTCTTGCTGAGCTGCCGTTGGTGCAGCTCGGAACCCGGCTCGGGGGAGATGCGGGTCTTAATCGCGCCGGCGCAGATCACGTTGCAGCGGATATTATGCGCGCCGTAGTCATAGGCCACGCTGCGGGTGAGCCCGACCATCGCCGTCTTGATGGCGGTGTAGGCGGCCGAGTTGCGGCCGCCCACGAGGCTCTGCACCGAGCCGATGTTGACGATCGCGCCGCTCTTTTGCCGCAGCATGAATGGGAGCACGCCCTGGGTGAAGCGTTGCGTGCCCATCAACGAAACCTGAAACGACTTTTCCCACTCCTCCTCGGTCGACTCACCCGCATTGTGCCACGTGCTCGCGAGGTAAGCGGCATTGTTGCACAAGACGTCGATCCGGCCCGTGCGCGCGCCCGCCGCCTGCACCACGCGCGCCACTTCTGCCGGACGGGAAACATCACACGGCAGAAAGGTTGCCTCGCCCCCAGCCTGGCGGATCTCCGCCGCAGCGGCCTGCCCCGCGTCGTCGTGCAGCGAGCACATGAAAACCACCGCGCCTTCCTCGGCGTAGATCTCGGAGATGGCGCGGCCGATGCCATGACCGGCGCCGGTGACGATCGCGATTCTGTCTTTGAGCCTTTTCACGTTGCCAGGATTCTCTGGTGAGCCAGCGGCTGTCCGCGACAGCCAAGTTTTACCCGCGTAATCGTCGTCCGCGCGAGATTGGAGACAAAAAGGTCGTCGAAATCCGGGCCGCCAAACGCGAGGTTGGTCGGGCTGCCCAGTCGAATCGCCCAGCGATCCCACGCCAGCAAAGTCTTTTCCCGCACCGGGTTGATCCGCCAGATTTCGTCCGACGCGTAACAGCAGACGTAGAGATTTCCGGCCGCATCGAGCGCCAGTCCGTCGGGAAACCGCCCGCACTCGGCCGCATACGGCTCCGGAACTGTGACGGAGCCGTCAGGTTGGATGGAAAAGCGCAGCACCGCATCCGCGTCGCTTTCGACCATGAAAAGGGCGCGTCCGTCGGCGCTCAGCGCGAGACCGTTGGCATAACCCAGCGTGTGCGCGACCACCTCCCCTGCCCCATCGGGCGTGAAGCGGAGCAAGCGCCCGTTGCGCTTCAGCCAGTGGCCGGAATCGGTCACGTAGTAATTCCCGGCGGCGTCGAACACCCCGTAATTCGGGCAAAGCAGTTTCTGGCCGCCGGCTTCGGTGGCGTAGACCTCATGTTTTCCATCGGGCGCCACCCGCACGATGCCCAGCGCGGGATTGCAGACAAACAATTCGCCACTCGGGGAAAATGCCAGTCCCGCGCAGAAGCCGCCGAGCTGCGCGACGGTAGTGACGCGACCTTCCGCATCGATCCGGTAAATCTGCCCGGCTTCACCACCCGCCCACAACGTCCCATCGCGATCGAAGGCCAGGCACTCGGGATGATCGAGGTTGGTCGCGAAAATGCTCAGGGCCTCGAT
>JBKJRG010000304.1:0-14280 GCA_046594805.1 Opitutaceae bacterium
CGAAAGACGGTCTGCCACCGAGCGGGCGGGCGGGCTTTTTATTGTAGGCCAGCTCGCTGAGCTGGCGGATTGCCGTGCCGTCGGCAAAAACGCCGGAGAGCCAGCTCGGCGAACTGTCCTACAGGTGACGGTCTGGCCGGGCCCGTTCCGTCGAAGCCGCACCCAGTTTACGGATCGACGTCGTACACTTCCACGATGCCGATGCCCGTCGTATTGCCGACGCCGCTCAATTGCGCAGTGTAGGCACCCGGCGGGAGCATCACAATCATCCCGGCGTCCTTGCTGCCGTTGGCGAGGGGGAAGGCCCCAATCCCGACGGCCGCCGACGCCATGACCGCGGCATCGTCGCCCGACGCCCAATCGTCGTTCGTCTTGATCGTCCGGCCGGTCGCCTGTTCCACCAGCGTGAGCTGCGGATCGCGCAGCAAGGTGGCGGCGGGCAAACCAAACGCCTGCAGCGTCGGGCCGACGCCACGGATGAGGATCCGGCGGGAAACGCCCCCATTCACCACAAAGCCCGCGATGAGAATATTGCCGCCGGTGCCGACCTCACCGCGCGTCGAGACATTGGCCGCCTTGGCGCCGGCCCCGCCCGCCGCGGTCACGTCGTAGACTTCGATCAGGACGACGCCGGTGGCATTCGGGTTCGGTCCCTTTGCCTGGATCGTGTAGTTGCCCGGCGGCAACGTCGCGAGCACCGCGGCATCGTTCGAATTGTTGGCGAGCGGGAACGCGCCCGCGCGCACGGCCGCTTGCTGCACCGCGGTCACGGCCGCCGCCCCGCCGGCCTGCGTCCCCCAGTCATCGTTCGTCACGATCGGATTCGGGTTCGAGCCGCTGTAGATTTCAAGGCGCGGATTCCCGAGCACGCCCGGCACGTTCAAGGGAGGCGCCCCGAGCGTCGGGCCCACCACGCGGATCAACATCTGCCGGGTCTGGTTCGCCGCGCCCGTGACCACGAAGCCGCCGATCAGCACATTCGCGCCGCCCGTTGTGACGCCGCGGGTCGAGATGTTTGCCAGCCGGGTGATGGCGTTGGACAACGTGAGCACGGCCGGGTCGCTGGTGGCCGTGTTGGCGCTGCTGGTCACGACCACCGTGTAGGTGCCTACGCGGGTCGCATCGACATTCGTCAGGTTCAGCACCGGGCCGGTGGCGCCGGGGATGGGCGAACCATTGAGCAACCACTGGTATGCCAGGGGCGGCGCACCGATTGCCTCCACGCTGAAGATTGCCCCGGAGCGCGGCGCGACCGTCAGCGAGTCGGGATTTTTCAGGATGGTGACGTAACGGTAGGTATAGAGCACATCGCTCAAGACCGCCGTCGCGATCTCGCGGTCGTCCGGTAGCTGCGCCAGCACGGCGACCCGCGCGGCAATCTGATCGGTGGTGACGGTGATGGGCGGCCGGTCGAGCTGGTAATACAGGGCGGCGGCCCGGGCGCGCTTGAAGAGCGACGTGTTGGTCGAATTTGTATTCGTGATGAACTCCGCGATGGCGGTGTTGAGGCCGGCAACATTGTAGCCCCGGCCGATGGTGGCGGAGAGCACGTTGTTACTCTGGAAGCGCACAAGATCGAGCGGGGCCGGCGAGCCCAGCCCGGCACCTTGAAAAAGCTGGTTGAGGAACGTGGCGGCGGGGATGGCGCTGGCGGGGTTGTTCAACAAGCCGACTGTCGGCACCACGCCATACTTCGCGAAATATTCGTTCGATGTCAGGATGGCGCCGACGGCATTCGCGAGGCTCCCGCGGGCGATGGCCAGGAGGGTCGTGTAATTCTGCGGCGTGGGCCACTGGCCCATGATCACATAGTAGGCCGCGAGCAGGTTGACCGGGGCGACAAAGCCGGGCAGGACCGTGAGCGTCGCGACCAAATCCGCGCGCGACATCGTCTTCGCACCGAGTTGCGCATCGAGATCGGCGAACAAGAGCGGGTTGATGTTCGTCGTGTTGGCGATGTCCTGGTAAGTCTGGAGGATGAAAGCGGCGTCCTCGAGCACCGGGTTGTTCACACGGACGGTCACGATCACGGTCGGCGAGACCCGGGTGTTGCCCGAGTTGTCGGTCGCGACCGCCCAGAGGTTGAACGGCCCGGATTGGGTCGGCGTCCAGTTGATTTGAAAATTGGTGCCCGCGTTGCCGGAGGTGCCAATGCTGGTGGCGTTGGCGAAGTATTGCACCGAAGTGACCGTGCCGTCGGTGTCGCGCGCGTTGGCGGTGAGCTGCACCTGGCGGTTGAAGGCCGCGTTCAGCGTCGAAGACGTGATGGTGATCGACGGCGCGGTGCTGGAGGCGGGGTTGACCGTGACATTGCTAGTGGCGGAGGCGGTGACGTTGCCCGAGTTGTCGCGCGCGAGCGCCACGATCTCGGCGTTGCCCGGGGTGATGCCAACGAACGAGGCGGTCAGCCGCCACGTGTTGGTCTGCTGATCGCGGACAGCCTGGCCGATGCTGTTGCGATTAAGGAAAAACTCCACGCCGATGACCGAGCCGTCGGAATCGGACGCTGTGGCAGTGAGATTCGCGGTGGAGGCGGTCGTCGTCGTGCCGGGCACATTGAGGGTGACGCTCGGCGCAATGCCCACGACATTGCTCACGACGACCCGGCGGCTGACCGTGCTCGTGGTGCTGCCATTGGCGTTATCCTGCGAACGCGCCGCGACGGTAAACGTGTTCGCCTGGTTGGGCGTCCAGATCGCGCGATAGGTGTCGGTCGTTCCAACCCGGGTGCCGGTGGCAAGCGTCTGGCCGTTGGCGGTGTTGATGAATGTGACGCTGACGATCTGCCCGATGTCGGGATCGCTGGCGGTCGCTTCGAGGAAAACCGGGGTGCCGATGGTCGTGACGGTCGTATCGTCGGACGGACGGACGAGCACCGCGCTCGGCGCGGTGTTGCCGGTGACGTTCACGATGACCGGGGCGGAGACCATCTGGTTGCCGGTGTCGTCAGTGACGACGGCATAGACGTTGAAGCGGCCGGCGGTCTGCGGCGTGAATTGCAGGAGGAGACCCACGTTTGGCGGCGGGTTGCCGATATTCACCAGGGGCGCGTTCGAGCCGTTGCTGAGGAGTTGGAGATTGGTGACGGTGCCGTCCGGGTCGTTGACGATCGCGACGACCGGGAACGGCGTGCCGGCGGTAACCGTGGTGATGCCGAGCGTCTGGAGTTGCACGCTGGGCTTCAGGCTTTGCGACGGGACGATGTTCAGGGTGAACGTCGGCGAAACGGTCTGGTTGCCGTTGCTATCCTTGACGATGGCGTAGAGCGGCAGCGAATAGCGCGGGTTGCCATTCGCGTCGGTGCCGCTGGGCGTCAGCACGGCGAGATTCACCGTCGAGAGATCCAACGGCAGCCGGTAGAGGCTGGTGGTCTGCTCGCGCGCGGCGAGCCCCAGGCTGACGTCATTGAGAAAGAATTCCACCGATGACACCGTGCCGCCGGTGGCAAACGCATTTGCGATGAAGTTAATCGTCGAAAAGCTCTGCACCGTCGCATTGTTGCCGGGCGAGGTGATGGAGATGGTCGGGGGGGTGCCGGTGGCGATGGCCACGTTGATGTTGATCGGGCTCGAGGTGGCGCTGACCGAGTTCGTGTCCGTCACGCGGGTGGTCAGCACGTGGGTGCCGAGCATCGTGAGATCGGGCGTCCAGGGGAACGAATAGCTGGTGACGTTGGCCACGCCGTTGCGGGTGCCGATCTGGATGCCATCGACCAGGAACTCGACCAGGAGCACCTGCGCGCCCTGGCCGGGCGTGGCGGTGACGACAATGTTGAGTGGGACGTTCGGCGTGACGCGGACCGGATTATTCGGATTGGTCGTGTCGGCGCGCGGGCTGGTGATGGCGATGGTCGGCGTCGTGAAGGCGGCCGTGACGGTCGATGTATTGGAGACCGTCGTGTTGCCGCGATCGTCGACCGCGATCATGTCGAACACATAGGTGCCGGGGGCGGTCGGGGTGAAGCTGACGGTGAAAGGCGGATTCGGCAGCGGATTCCCGACCGGGCTGCCGTTCTGATAAAACTGGACCGAAGTGATCGAGCCGCCGACGGCGGTCGCGGCACCGGTGATACTCAGCGCCGTGTTGGGCACGACCGTCGTGTTGTTGGTCGGCGTGATCAGCGTGGCATTGGGCGGGGAGCCCACGGCGGCGACGACGGAAAAAGTGAGAGCTGCGTCTCGCGAGAGGCCGGCGTTGTCGGTGGCGCGCACGGAAAGCACATAAGTGCCGGGCGTCGGCGGCGCGGTGAAGCGATAGGAATAAGCCGCGCTCGTGTCCTCGCCAACCTTTGCTCCGTTCACGAAGAATTCGACTCGGGCAACCGCACGCCCCGTGGAGGGAGTGACGTTGGCTAGCACATTACGAGTCGCTCCAGTCGGAAGGGACGTTCCGCCCGGAGACAGAGAAAGAGAAATGGTAGGCGACGTTTGGTCCGTGACGTTGAGCACAGCCGGCGGAGAAACTACCGAATTCCCTCGATCATCGGTAGCAATCGCAGACAACGAAACCGCGCCAACCGTCGGGGGCGTCCAATTGAGCGACCAGTTGGGGGTAGTGAGAGAGCCAATCAGGATTCCATTGGCAAACACTCTTACAGACGTGATTGTGCCGTCAGGATCTTGCGCAGCCCCCGAGATTGTGGTCACCGTATTGACCGGAGCAAATGCTCCATTGGCAGGAGCAAAAATCCCAACACTCGGCGGACTGCCCACGGCTGTCGTGGCCTGGACCCTGATGTCACCGGAAGTGGTAGTATTGCCGGCATTGTCGATGACTCTCGCAGTCACGATATATGTGCCCGGAGTCGATGGTGCATTGAATAGCACTGCGTAAGTGTTGCCGGCCGATGGAACAGTGGACGTCCCGAAGAGGGTTCCATCTAACAAAAACTCCACGCGGTCGATCGTGCCGTCGTCCAATGCACTCAAGTTGAGGTACCGGGCGGTGTCGGTCGGAATCGATGCCGTTGAACCGGCCGCGACAGCGGTACTTCCGCCAACCATGACAAACGA
This sequence comes from Opitutaceae bacterium, assembly GCA_046594805.1. Lineage (GTDB taxonomy): Bacteria > Verrucomicrobiota > Verrucomicrobiia > Opitutales > Opitutaceae > ER46. The sequence continues at coordinate 5,013 of JBKJRG010000304.1, forward strand.
AGTTATTGTCGGAGCGCCTGCGCCGATGACCGTGACACCAACAGCGGGTGATGCCGTATTTTGAAAACTAGCTACAAGCGTATAAGTGCCGGGCGTCGGCGCCCAGTTGATGCTCCAATTCGCATTTCCGATGATGGGAGTGTTAAGGGTCGTCTGGGTTCCATTGGGATTCGTTATCGTGACAGTGAGGTTTCCTGATGTATTTGAGCCGAAGCCAGACGTAGTCCCTGTGATGACTGTCGGGCTAGTCGTCGTTCCAATGGGCGAAGTAATCGTGACCGACTGCGCCTGCGCCGCGACGATGCCCGCGGCGGTGAACAGCATCAGCCGGAAAAATGTTTTGAGGGAAAGCTGCATGGCGTCAGGCGCTTACTTGCCAACGGCGTTGCGCGTGCGCGGCTCGGAGCTCGCGGGGGTCACGATCGTTGGATTTTGGAAAAGGGAGTTGGCGGGCGTGCTTTTCAGCGACTGCTTTTTCGGCGACCCACCGGGGCTGACGAGGTTCGCTGTGACAAAAATCAGCAAGTTTCGTTTCTGCGCACTCTCGCCTTTCGACCGGAACAACCGCCCGATAAGCGGGATGTCCCCAAAAAAAGGCACCTTGTCGTTCACTTTTTTTACCTCTTCGCGCGTCAGCCCGCCCATGACGAGGGTCGCACCGTCCCAAATCGTTACCTTCGTGGTCACTTCCCGCACGGAGAAGACCGGCTGGTAGAAACCGGGCGGTACCGTAACTGTCGTCCCACCAGAGATCGCGATGCTCGGGCCGCCGTATTCGACGAAACCCTCGAACTCGGTGACCTTCGGATTCAAATCGAGGCTGATGCTGTAGTCGTCCTCCTCGACCGTGGGCGTCACGCGCATTTCCACGCCGACATTGCGGGTGGCAAATTCCTGGGGTGTGCCGGCCGTGATCGTGACGCCCGCCGCGCCGACGCCGACCGCCCCGGCAGCCGCGCCCGAGCCAACCTGGCTCTGAATTTCACCGTAGCTCTGCGGATAACGCAGCTCCTGCGCGACCGTAATGGTCGCGGTGGTGCCGGACAGCACCATGACTTTTGGCGAGCTCAGCAGATCCGTGCCCTGCTTCTGCGACAACGCGCGAATCGCCGCGGTGACGTCGAACTCGCCGACAAAACCAGCGATGTTGGCGAGCGCGCCCGCGACCGAGCCGAGTTGCAGCCCGCCGGGAATCTGCGTCGGCGCGACCGGAATGTTGAGCTGCGCCCCGGTGGTCTGCTCCCGGATGTTGATCGCGTTGGAATTCGAAGTGCTGGGAAAAGCGCCGAGCAGCGGGCGGGTGATCGAGTTCGTGCTGTAGGTTTCCTGCGGCGTGAAGACCTGCCGGCCATTCGCGTCGAGGATCGGCGCGCCCGTGGCGGGGTTGACTTGCGGAACGCCGCGGCGCGAAAGATTCCACGTGACGCCGAGCTCCTCGAGCGCGCCTTCCTGGACCTCCATGAATTTCGACTCGATCTCCACCTGGCGCACATCGTGGTAGCGCGCGAGAATGTTGCGAATCCGCTCGTTGTTGCGCGCGGTCTGGGTGACGATGATGGCGGAGCCGTCGTAGGCGAGCGAGCTGCCTTCGACAGTGAAACTCACGCCGGCCTGCTGGAGGAACCCGCGCATCGAAGCGGCCTCACCGCCCGAAGACGCGCCTTCCGGAGTGCCCGCCGTGGTGGGAGCGCCGGGCCCGCTGCCAACCGCCAGCCCCGTCATGCGCAGCACCGTGGCGCGCGTCACCGGGAAAAACTGCGTCTCGAGGTTCGACGTCTCTCCGCCCGGACGGACGATCACCGCGTCCGCCTGCACTTCATACTGGTAGCCGATGCCCTCGGTGACGAAGTCGAGCACGCGCTTCAGCGTCGCGTTGCGCAACGTGATCGTGACAGCGGGATTCTTGTTGGTGGGATCGAGCAGCACGATGTTGACGCCCTTGGGGCCGGTCGGCGCCCGATCGAATTCCTCGGAAGCCGCGCCGAGGGCGGCGACCACCTGGCCAATTTCGGCGCGGTTGAACGTCACGCTGGGCAGCACGATCTCGTTCAGTTTTTTCGCCAGCGGTGCGACGGCCGCCGATTGGTCGACACTGCGCGCGCGTTCCTCGTAGATCCCGGGGCGCTGCCAGCTCTTCGCCACTTCCTCCAGGAGCTGCGCGCGGGTCTTTTCGCGATTGAGCGCGCCGGTCTCCGTTTTTTCGTTGGCAATCCGAAGCAGGAAGCCCTTCGCCACCGTGTTGTCGGGCTGCTGCGCCTCGACCGAGCGGAAAGTTTCCTGCGCACCGTCGATGTCGCCCGCCAGGTACTGGGCGCGGCCCTTGGCGATGAGCTGGTTCAACGCCTCACGCTCGGCGGCAAACGCCGGGTCGGCCGGAGCGGCGGCGGTGCGCCGCGTTTCGGCGCTGGTGATCTGGCGTTCGACACTGGTGGCGCGGGTGCTGGTCGGCGCGAGCTGGGCATGCGCCGCGAGCGCCGAGCGGGCACCCTCGGTGTCACCGCGTTTGAGGAGAGCCTGCGCCCGCTCCAGTTCGGCCGAGGCTTTTTCCCGGCGAAGGTCGGCGATGATTTTCTGCGTGAGCGGATTGGCCGGCAGCGTTTGCAGTGCGGCGTCGGCAGTCGCAATCGCCTCGTCGACGCGACCCGCGCGAACGTGGGCGCGGACGGTGGTTAACTGGGCCTGCGCCGCGGCGATGACGGTGGTCAGCCGGCCCGCCTCGGCGCGGGCAATGCCTTCAGCCTCCTGGTCGGCGGTCGGCGCAGACAAGGCGGCGCTCGGCGGCGACTGCCCTGGCTCCGGGATCTTCACGTCAATCATCGGCGGCGTGGGCGCGGGCGCCGCGGCGACCGGCGCGGCGGAATTGGACGCCACCGCAACCGCCGGCACATTGGCGGCGCTGGCGGCCTGTTGGGCGGCGATCATGGCCGCGCGCTGCGTGGCGGCATCGGTGGCGGCCTGTTGCGTCGCACGCTCCGCCTCGGCGGCCTGGGTCTGGCGGGCGGCTTGCTGCGCGCCGGCTTGCGCCTCGATTTCCGCGCGGAGGCGCTGGACCGCCGGATCATTCGGAGTGAGCGTCGCCAACTGGGTGAGCGCCCTTTGCGCCGCCGCCAGATCGCCGGCATCGCGCGCGCGCAGTGCCTCGGACATCAGCCGGATTTTGGCATCCAACGGATCCTTCTGATTCTGCGCCAGCGCCTGTCGGGCCGGTACGACCGCAACCAGGAGGGCGGCGGCGAGCGCGACAAGGAGCGACGTGGTAAGGGAGCGAGTTTTCATTACTGGAAAGGGGAAGCGGGGAAGGAGTCGGATTGAAGGTGGGGGTGGCTCTCCGAGCCGCCCTGAGTTTGACGAGCGAATCGCGCTGGAACCCAGGCCGGCTCGGAGAGCCAGCCCCACCCCCTTTCGATGCCCTCCAAGGTAGTCCTCACGATCCACCTCCGGGCGCAGGCGTGTCGACTGGGTCTGCGACGTCGTTTTCGCGCGGCAACAGCGTGCGCTGCTCGGGCAAGGCCAGGCTGGGCGACACCTTGGTTATCACGACCGAGGGAGGCGCAAGGCTCACCTTATCGATCCGATAGTTCGCCTCCCCCACGGTGAAAAGATCCCCGGCGCGGACTTCCCGCGTCGCCGCTGCCCCGGCCGTGGCGACGAACGCGGACACCGTGCCGGTGAAAAACCGCTCGCGATGCGTGATCGTCACATCGCGACCGGTCTTGTCGTCCCGCACCGTCGCGGTCGCGACGCGTTGCTTCGTCGTCATGCTGTCGGCCAGCGCCACCGGCTGCGCCCGGACCTCGAGGTTGCGAATGCTCAGCGCGAGGTTCGGCACCCGCCGGCCGGCGGCCGCGAGAAACACTTCGCCGGTGAGCACGTTTTCGAAGGTGCCCCGCCAGTTGCCTTCCTCTCCCATGTAGCCGATCAACTGGAGCCGGAAGGGCTCGGGTCGCACGGAAACCAGCTCGAGGCCGAACGCTTCCTCCTCGCCGTCCTGCAAGCTCGAGGGTGGCCGCACGGTGAATTGCCGGGAGCGGGCATTATAGAAAATCTCCGGCGGCGTAAACGTGTCGTAGAGCCATTCGCGACCCCGCGACTGCGAGGTCGGCGCATTCCACGGGTTCGTCGTGATGGGCGACGCGACCGCGATGGCCGGAGCATAAGGGGTCGCGGCCAGCTCAACCGCGGGGACCGGTTCGTGCACGGTCCGGGCCGCCCGCCAGGCCAGCGTGCCGAACACCGCGGCGGAGCCCAGCGCGATGAGCGCCGCCGTCCCAAGGAGAATCCTGTCGCTGGAAGTGATGGCCATGATCAACGACGGGCAGGCCGGGGCAGGCCGCCTGGGTAGGGGCGTCGCTTGCCGACGCCCGCGCGTACGATCGACCGGTCGGCGCGGGCGTCGGCAAGCGACGCCCCTACACGGGCACAAGACAGTACGGAAAGGTGAGAACTCATGACGAGGGCGGCGTGGCCGCGGGATCGACAGGATGGGGGGGCGGCGTCACCAGGTCGATGTATTCGACCGTCACGGTGAACTTGGAAAGCGGCTGGGTCACAATGGGCGTGGAAACGGGCGCGCGCGGCGGGGCTTTTTTCGCCGGCGGCTTGGCCGGTGCCTTGACCGTGAGCACGACCGACGGAGCGGCCGCGGGGGTGTCGGCGGGGGTTTCGTCATTTGCCACCGCGGCTGACTCCTCGGCCGTGGCCGGCTCCACCTCCACCTCGCGCACCAGCACGGGAAGCTCGAATCCGGCCAGCCGGTTCAGGAATTGGCGCAACGCCGCCGTCTGGCCGGTGAACACCAGGCGAAACGCGGTGGCGTCGACATACCCCGGCACGCGCGCGCTCCCGCGCGGATCGATCTGGAAATAATCCGGGCCCTCGGGCACCGCGACTTCGACGCCGGCGACCGCAGGATCCGCGGGCTGGCCGGAGGCCAGCGCGGCGGCCAGGGCCGCGACGCGTTCCTCGCGTTCCTTCTTCGTGAGCGGCGGCTCACGTTTCACCATCAACAGGGCGCGCGGCCGGGCCTCGAGCAGGGCCTCGATGAGATACTGGGCAATCGACCGCTGGCGGAAGACGGGCTCGATCAGACCGGCGTCGGGACCTTCGTTTGCATAGGCATTGAAGCCGAAGCGCGCCGCCTCGGGTCGAATCTCCACATCCTGCTTCTTCGCCAGCTCGCGCATCTTTTCGACAAACGTCGCGAGGTCGAAATAGGCATCGGTCCGGGCAGCGGGCACCTTGACGCTGCGCAACCGCTCGGCCGCCGGGCCGCGGCCTTTCAACTCGCCCTGCATGGCGGCGAGCGCCTGTTGCGCCCGCGCCCAGTCTGCCTCGATTTCCTTGGCCACTTCGCGGGTCGGGGGTGGCGTGACGTCACGCATCCCCACGAGCTCCGCCTGTCGTTCCACCAGTTTCTTCGCCGTCGCCCGCGACGCCGACCAGCGCTCATAGATCAAGGCCATTTCGCCCAGCACCAGGAGGGCGCAGAGCGTCATCAGCGAAGCAAACACCGGATTCTTGCGGTACCAGGCGGTCATCAGAGCGTGCGGGTCGGGCTGATGAGCACGGTCACGTCAAAACGCAGCAGCCCGTTCTGGCTGGGATCGAAGCGCTCGTTTTCAACCTTCGCGACATACTGGGAGCCGGTGAAACTCGCGAGCAACTGCTTCACGCGCTCGAAGGATTGCTCGCTCACCTTGGATTGCGGATTGGCCACGTCGAGCAGCCGCCCGCTCAGCGTCAACCGGAGGGGACTTGCCGGCCGGGCCGGCATCGCCGCCGGATCCGCCGGGGTCGCACCCTCCGCTGGGGGGGGTGGCGCGGCCGCCGCGTCGGCCGCCTCCTGCTCGATCGACGGCCGCATCACGTGGAGTCGATCCAGCCAGACGTCCTCGACCTTCGCGAGGCGGTCCTGCAGGTCGGTGAAGAAATTGATCCAATTCGCCTTCGTCTCGTAGGCGCCGCGCAGCGCGGTGATTTGTTTCTTCGCCTCCGCAATCTGGCGCAGATTGTCGTCGTTGCGGGTCTGGACCGCGCGCAACGGCATCAGTTGACCATCAACCTGGAGGACGCGCTCATTCGTGCCGCTCGTGACGCGATGCAAATAGACAATGGGCGGCACCAGCGCGGCGACCAGCAATGCCGCCGCCGCGAGGAAGAGCGGCTGCCGCTTGCGCAAGGCGATCGCGGCGGTGATCGTCGGCGGCAGGAGGCTCGCTTCTTCCTCGGACTTCGCGACGAGCCGCGTGGCCATGCCGACCAGATCGGTCAGGACCGGTTGGGCGCTTTCGGCGCCGGCGGCACGGGCATCGGCGGATACGTCGACGCCCCGGAGCGGCTCGAACCGTTCGACGGGCAGCCGGAGTTTTTCCGCGATGGTGGCGGGGAGCTCGGTGATCAGGGAGCCGCCGCCGGTGAGATAAACGGCAATGGGCGCCGCCACGCCGGACTGGCGGCGATGATTCACGGTCGAACGGGTGATCTCGAGCTGCAGCCGGATGGCAAAGGCGGCCGCCGCGCGTTGCACCGAGGCCCGCGAAGGCGAGCCGGCGGGCAAATCCGATTTTCCCGAGAGCACCTGGACTTTGAGAATCTCGGCCTGCGGGAAATCGATCCGCAGTTCCTCCGCCACGCTTTGGGTCACGGCGTTGCCCGCGAGTGGGAGGGTGCGCAGATAAAAACGGTCGCCTTCGAGAAAAAGCAGGTGCGTCGAACGCGCGCCGACATTCACCACGATCACGCTGTCGGACACCTCGGGGTAGTTGTACCGAAAGGCATGGCGCAGGGCGAGGCCCGCCGGGGTGGCGCGCGCGACCGGGTAGCCCGCCGAGTCCAGGGCGGAGCAGAGCGACTGCATCGCATCGAACTTCACCGCCGCCAGCATCACCTCGAGATCGAAGCCGTCGTCCGCGACGACGACATAATCCCACACGACCTCCTCCAAAGGGTGAGGGATGTTCTCCACCGCCTCGAACTCCACCATCTTCGTGCGCTTCTCTTTCGCGACCGACGGAGTCTTGATGAACTTGGTCAGCGCCAGATGACCCGGGACCGCCAGCGCGCAGGCACCGGTGAGCTTGTGGCGGGCCGCGATGGCACCGAGGGACTGGGCGATCTCGATCGACCAGCGCGATTCGTGGGACGGATCAGAGCTATGGGGCTCCAGCGCAAATTGTTGCAGGACGAGACGACCCGTCGCTCCCGCCGTGAACACGCCGCATGCGACGTGCCCTGCTCCAACATCAACTGCAAGGATCCGGGCTGATCGCATGGGGGATGGGTAGCAGAGGCGATTTCAGGTTGGCCGAGACGCGGCAAGCGCATTCCGGTTACCGGAATTCTTGGCATGGCCCAACCCTGATTTCAGGGTGACCGCCGCTTCGCGCCCGCTCTCGTCCGCGGCAGGATCCGCCGCTCGCGGGCGTTCCCCGGCACCGGTTCCGGCAATGAGGAGCGGGGCTGGACATGACATGCGTGAGGAGAGCGACGGCAACGAGGGAAAAAAGTTGTGCGTTGGCGCTGCATCGTCACGCCCAAAGTCGCGTCGGCGGGGATGGTGCAAGGGGGAGAGGGAGAGATTGAGAGCAGGAGAGAGAGAGGGAATGAGGGATGGAGACCGAAGACCACGGAGAGAACTTGCCCGCGAACACCATTCCCTCCTTCCCTCCTTCCCTCTGTCTCTCTGTCTCTCTGTCTCTCTCTCACCCTGTCTCTCTCTCAATCTCCAGACCCAGACATGCAACTCGCTCATAAAATCGCCGTCCTGGTTTTCCTGGAAAACAGCGCCGGCGAACAACTGCTGATGCTGCGCGCCAAGCCGCCCAATCTGGGGATTTGGAGTCCCATCGGCGGAAAGCTCGAGACCGCCGCCGGCGAATCGCCTTTTGAATGTGCGGTGCGCGAGACTTTCGAGGAAACGGCTCACCGGGCCGAAACCAGGGATTTCCACCTTTTCGCGATGATTGCCGAAAAAGCCTACGAGGGCCAGGCGCATTGGCTGATGTTTCTCTTCCGCTGCAAGATTCCCCTGCCCGCCCTTCCACCCGAGATATCCGAGGGCAAATTCGGCTTCTTTTCCCGTGCGGCCATCAACACGCTCCCGATTCCCGAAACCGATCGCACCGCGCTGTGGCCGATCTACGACCGGTATCGCGACCGATTCGTGGCGTTGAAAGCCGATTGCCTGCCCGGCCGGCCGGTCCAGGTCGACATCGAGGAAATCGTCTGAAAAACGCCTTCCCGGGAGTTTATCCATCCTGCAGGCGAGAGATCTCCGCGCGCCTATAGGCGCCTCGCGACCCCCTTTCGCCCTCGGAACTTTGCGCCTCTTTGCGGCCGAGTTCCGCGTTTGGTTGCGGCTTTGTCGCGCCAGGCTCGTGGTGCCTGATTCCGGAATCCGATCGTCCTCCTCCTGGCTTCCTGGCTTCTGAATTATTGCCTGTCTGGAGGACTTTGCTTGCGGCGCTGCCGCAAAATGCCGGCTGCCCCCGGGGATTCTCCCATAAGATTTACCACCGGAAAATCCCTCGACAGGCTCCTGCGGAGGGAGGAAAACAACGTCCCGCCGGAAAAGCCACTTCCGGCGTGGTCCTTCAACTACTTCCATGCCCCATTTCCCCCGTCGTCCGACCGTGCTGCTGGTGGAAGATTCCGAAGACGATGCCTTCTTCTTCCGGCTCTCGCTCAAGAAGGCGGGTCTGGATTGCGATCTGATCCAGTTGATGGATGGCACCGCCGCCATCACCTACCTGGAAGGTTGCCTGCACGCCAATGACGGGCGGGTGTGCCCCGATTTGATCTTCCTGGACCTGAAGATTCCGAGCTACAGCGGATTCGAAGTGCTGACTTGGTTGCAGACCCGAGCCTTCAACCCACCGCTCGACGTGGCGGTGCTCAGCGGCTCGGAAAACGAAGGGGACATGAAGCGCGCCGCCGCGCTGGGTGCCTCCGACTATATCGTCAAGCCGGTGCAGCGGGCGAAGCTGGCGAGCCGTTTCGCGGCCTGGCACCAGCGGCAGGAGGCCGCCCCTTCGCCTCAATCGGAAAAACCATTCTGCGTGGCGCCGGGTCGGAACGCATGAACTCCGATTCGCCCGAATTTCAGACCGAGTTGCTCGACGATTTCTACGCCGAGTGCGACGAGTTGTTTTCAAACATCCGGGACCAGCTTACCCGGCTGGAGCAGGCGTTGGGAAAATCGGAGACCGACCGGACCGCGCTGGAGACCCTTTTCCGCAGTGTCCACTCCATCAAGGGCAACTCCTCCATC
>JBKJRG010000333.1:0-8734 GCA_046594805.1 Opitutaceae bacterium
CTGCTCGCCGGCGACCGCGACGCCTCCTCGCTCTTCCTCTGGGATCTCGAATCGACCGCGCTGCACAATTCCCCGGGCCGCCGGATCTTCATCCAAAGCGACGGCCGCCTCGCGAGCGACCTGGGAAAATGGCGGGTCGGAAAAACTTTTCGCCCGCTCCGCGGCGCGCCCCGATTCCCGCGTGAGCGCTGGGTCGAACTGCAAGTTCACCTTGTGCTGTCGGAAGGCGACGGCCGGATGGAAGTCTGGCAGGACGGCACGAAGGTGATCGACGGCACCGGCCGCACCCTGCCCACCGCCCGCACGCGCTACGACCGGCTCCAGGTCGGCATCACCGCCAACGGCAATCGCCAGCACGCCCACACGCTTTGGGTCGACGACATCGAGTTTTCGAATCGTCCGCTGAACTAGGGCGTGTTTTGTATTCGTAGGCAGCGAGCTTGCTCGCGCTCCGAGGGCGCCAGCAAGCTGGCTACCTACCGCGGCCGCGAAGGGGCAACGGGTGGTTCAAAAACACGCGACTGAAATCACCCTTCACCGCAGCGTCAGCCACTGCCCAAGCGGACCCGGATAGAAACCCAGCACCACGGACGCCAGCGCGAGGGCGCCGAGCGCGAGGCCGGTGAACAACCCAACGGCAGTGCGGGCCGGACGCGCCGGCGCGGCGGCATCGGCCGGCGGCGCCCAGGTTTCGAAGAACGCCGCCTTGATCCAGCCGAAGTAATAATAAATCGAGATGACGACGCCCACCGCGGCAATCACCAGCAGCCAGCGCGCGCCGGCCTGAAACGCCGCGATAAACACGAACAACTTGCCCATGAACCCCGCGAGCGGCGGGATGCCCGCGAGCGAACCGAGCCCCACCGCCAGCACGGTCGCGAGGAACGGGCTGTCCTTCGCCAAGCCGGCATAATGATCGAGTTCCTGGTCGGCGTCGTTCACCCCGGCCACGTGCGTCATGACGCCAAACACCGTGAAGGACGCGATCAGGTACGCGAAGAGATAGAAATAAATCGCGCCCAACGCCAGCGGCGATGCCGGCACGGCCACCACTCCCAGCAGGAGGAATCCCGCGTGTGAAACCCCGGAGAGGCCGATCAATCGCTTCACGTTATGCTGCGTGAGTGCCGCGAGGTTGCCGAAGAGGATCGTCGCCGCCGCCATCGCGGTGAGAATCGGCGTCACCAGCCACGCATACGGCGCAAAGGGGCCATTCGTCCCGCACAACCCGAGCAGGACGGCGAAGCCGGCGGCTTTCGACGCTACCGCGAGGAAGGCCGTCACGGGCGTCGGCGCGCCCTGATACACATCGGGCACCCAAATCTGGAAGGGGAACGCGCCAATCTTGAAAGCCACGCCAGCCAGCACGAGGACGATGCCGAGCGCGGCCAAAAAATTGTTCGGGTTGGCCGCCAGGAACCGCGCCAGCTCGCTGTAGTGCATCGATGTGGCCGAATGCGCGGGCAGCGCGGGGTTTCCCGCGACTCCGTACAGCAGCACGATGCCGAAAAGCAGCAGACCCGAGCTCAGCGCACCCATCACGAGGTATTTCAACCCCGCCTCGAGCGACAGCGGGCTGGTGCGAAAATAGCTGACCAGGATGTAGAGCCCGATCGTCAGCGTTTCCAGCGCCACGAAAAGCATCACCAGGTGATTGCCCTGCGCGAGGAGCATCATCGCCGCCGTGACCACGAGCACGATGTGGTAAAACTCGACCCGCGGCATGGCCTGTTTGGCCAGGCTGACGCGGCCCAGCATGCAGGTGAGCAGCGCGGCCAGCAGGAAAAACGCCCGCATCACCTGGCCCGGCACGCTGTGTTGCAACAGCCCGTTGAAGGTTTCGTGGCCCAGCGCGCCCGAATTCCAGTTCAGGCAAAGTCCGATCAAGACCCCCACGAGCCCGGCGGACGCGACATCCGGGATGAGGCCGTGATGTTTCTTCGGCAAAATGATTTCGAGCGCGAGCAGCAACAGCGCGAGGCACCCCAGCATCAGCTCGGGAAAAATGGCGCTCCAGACATTGTCTGCGGCGGCCCGTTGAACGTGTTCCAGCGTCATCGCAGAGAATCCTGTTTCGCGGCCATGGCCTTCGGGGCGGGCGCGAGCGCGTCGTTGATCGGACTCGACATCGACTTCGGCCAGAAACCGAGGAAAAGGAGCGCCGCCACCAGGATGCACGCGGGAAGTTTCTCGGCCCACCGCAGATCGACCGGCGGATGCTGCGCCGCGATTTCAGCAAATCGCGCTGTGGGCGGCCCGAAGAAAATCCGCGCCGCGGCGCGCAGGCCGTAGATGGCCGAGAGAATCACGCCGGCGACGGCCAGTGCGGTGATGACGGGCGAGAGCTTCCAGAGCGCGACGAAGATCGTCAGCTCGCCCCAGAAATTCGCGAAGCCGGGCAGACCGATGCTGGCAAAGGTGGCGGCGACGAACAGCGCCGCCAGCACCGGCGCCTTTTGCGCCAGCCCGCCCATCTCATCCATGGCGAACGTGTGGGTGCGGTGATGCACGCTGGTCGCCAGCAGGAACAGCAACGCGACCGAAAGCCCGTGGGCCACCATCATCAACACCACGCCGCCCAGCCCGAGCGTCGTGCCCGTCGCGATCCCGAGAAAGGCATAGCCCATGTGCATCACCGAGCTGTAGCCGATCATCTGCTTGAGGTCGCGCTGCGCGATGGTGATGAAGCCCACCACCAGCACATTGCCCACCACCGCCAGCCACGCGAGCGGCTGCGCCCAATGCGCCGCGCCCGCCGGCAGCAGCGGCAGTCCAACCTGGATCAACCCATACAGCCCGAATTTTTTCAAGACGCCGGCGTGCAGCATGGCGTTCGAACTCGGCGCGGCGCCGTAACCGAGCGGCGCCCAGGTGTGCAGCGGCCAGAGCGAAACGAGCACGCCAAACCCGAACACGAGCAGCCCGAAAATATTCTGCTGCAGCGTGTCGCTGAGCGGGTGCGCCGCCAGGTGGGCCTTGAGCGCGATCAAGTCGAAGCTGCGCGCCCCGCTTTTCACGTACAACGCAATCAGCCCCACCAGCGAAATCATCGCCCCGAGCGTGAGGTAGATCGTCATCTTCATCGCCGCATAGCTCCGGTCGCGGCCGCCCCACACGCCGACCATGATGAAGGTCGGGATCAGCGCGAGTTCGTGGAAGAAGTAGAAGAAGAAAACGTCGATGCTCGCAAACACGCCCATCAACCCGGCCTGCATGATCAGCAGCAGCATCAGGTAGATTTTCAGCCGTTCCGCCTGCGACTGGATGGCGAAGAGTCCCGCCGCGAAGCCGACAATGCCGGCCATGGCGAAGAGCGGCATGGAGATCCCGTTGAGCCCCAGCTGCAGGCTGATGCCCAGGCCGTCCAGCCCGGTGGAATAACGGGACAGAAAAACATAGCCGTCCGTCGGCGTGGCCTGGCCGAACTGATGCCAGGTGAAGAGCGAGAGCAGCATCGGCACCGCGAAGGCGCCGTACGACAGCCACACGGACCAGCGTTTCGGCAGCCCGAGCGCGATGGCCAGCGCCAGCGCGAGCGGGATCACGATGGCGGTCAGGAGAGGATCGAAAGGCAGGTGAATCATCCGGAGATCAAAGGCAGGCTGGCACACTCGTTGGTAGGGCTGCCGCTTGCCGGCATGCCGTCGCGCGGCGCACGTGATAGCCGCGACGGCGTGCCGGCAAGCGGCAGCCCTACCCAGCAAATGGTCTCTGCGTTCAAGTTCATGATTACGTCATCTCCACGTCTCAAAACGTCACCACTGCCGCCACGAAGGCCCAGAGCGCCACGATGCCGAGGAGAAACCAGTAGGCATACGCATTCAGGTTGCCGACATGCAACGCGCGCGTCCCCAGGCCGAAAAGCCCGACGATGCCCGCGAGCCCGCGCACGATGACGCCCGCCAGCAGGATTTGCTCGAGGAAATTCACCAGCATCGCGAAACGCTGCTGAACTTTCGCGACGTAATAATCATAGCCGCGGTCGAAGGAATTCCTCAGCGCTACGAGCCCGGCGAAGAGGCCCGGCGATTTTACCGCGAGCGCATCCGTCGCCGCCGGCCGGTAGAGCGTGAACCCAATCACCGCGCCGATCAGCATCACCGCCACGCTCGTGATTAGGATGAGGGTATGGTCGGAGCCGTGCGCCTGCGGGATAAGTTCCACGACCTCGGAGAAGGCATGCGGATAAAAGCCCGAATAGCCGCCCACGATCGAAAGCAACGCCAGCACCACCAGCGGAGCCGTCAGCGCCAGCCCGCCTTCGTGCGCCTGATCGGCGTCGGCCCCGCGCGGCGTCCCGAGGAAGACCAGCTTCCACATCCGCACCATGTAGAGCGCGGTCAGCACCGCGGTGAAGGCCAGCAGGATGAACACCGCTTTGTTTTTCTCGAACGCCAGATAGAGAATCGCGTCCTTGGAGAAGAAACCGGCCAGCATCGGCACGCCGATGATTGCGGCCACGCCGATGGTGAACGTGACAAACGTCAGCGGCATCCGGGTGCGCAAGCCGCCCATCTTGAAAATATCCTGCTCGTGGTGGCAGCCGTGAATCACGGAGCCGGAACCGAGGAACAGCAGCGCCTTGAAGAAGGCATGCGTCGTCAGGTGAAACATCGCCGCGCCGACGCCCACCGCCATGACCACCGTGTGAGGGGTGCCGCCGTGGTCATGGGTGTCGGTGATCGAGCCGAGCCCAAACGCCGCCACCATGTAGCCGAGCTGCGAAAGCGTGGAGTACGCCAGGACCTTCTTGATATCACTCTGCACGATGGCGCACAGCGCCGCGTAAATCGCCGTCGCCGTGCCCACCCACATGATCACCGTCAGCGCATCCGGCACCATCAGCGCCTCGATCCGGCACAGCATGTAGATGCCGGCCGCGACCATGGTGGCCGCGTGAATCAGCGCGGAGACCGGGGTCGGGCCCTCCATTGCATCCGGCAGCCAGACCTGCAGCGGCAATTGCGCCGACTTGCCCACCGCGCCGCAGAACAGCAGCAGCGGGATGCCCGTGCTGAAGACATGCTGCTCGGCGAGCTCTCCCAAGTTCACCGTCCCATTTGCCCAGTAACACCACACAATCCCGAGCAGGAATCCAAAGTCCCCCACCCGGTTCACGATGAAGGCTTTCTTCGCCGCCTCCGCCGCCGCCGGCCGCTCCATGAAGTGGTTGATCAAAAGCCAGGAGCTGAAACCGACCAGCTCCCAAAAGATGAACATCATGAAAAGATTGTCGGCCAGGACGATGCCGATCATCGAAAACATGAAGATGGAAAGCCCGCCAAAGTAGCGCGCTTTCGACGCATCGTCGCGCATGTAGCCCAGCGAAAACACATGCACACACAACCCCACCACTCCGACGATGGTGAGCATCAGGGCGGCGAGATCGTCAAACCGAACGCCAAGCGAGAGGGTGAAATCACCGAGCTTCAGCCACTCCATCGCTTCATCGAAACGCTCCCCCTGCTGCGCCAGAATAATCGCGATGACCGCAATCGCGGCCGAAGTGAGCGTCGCCACGGCGGCAGCCACCCCGCCGGCCCGGCGCAGGAAAAGCGCAATGACCACCGCGCTCGCGAGCGGCAGGAGCAGGACCAGGACGGTATGCTGGAGCATGGTCATCGTCTTAGTTCTTCAGCGCATTCAACTCATCCACCTGGATGGTCTGCCGCCGGCGGAAGAGCGCGACAATGATGGCGAGGCCCACCGCGACCTCGGCGGCGGCGACCGTCAGGATGAAGAAGACGAATACATTGCCGTCCATCGTCCCGTTGAACCGCGAGAAGGCCACCAGCGCCAGGGTCGAGGCCACGAGCATCAGCTCGAGGCACATGAAGATCACCAGCGTGTTGCGGCGCACGAGCACGCCCAGCAGCCCGATGGCGAAGAGGACGACGGCCAGCCCGAGGTAGGAATTGAGGGTGACGGGGATCATTTGATGTCGTCGAGGCCTTCGAATTTTTTGCTGAGCACGATCACGCCCAGCATGGCCATGAGCAGCAGGAACCCGAGCATCTGCACCGGGAGCAGGTAAACGGTGAAAAGCTGGTACGCATAGAGCTTGAGCGAGGCGCCGAGCGCCGGCGTCGCGGCTAGCTCAGGCGAAGGCAGCTGGCCCCGCGTGAGGAACGAGGCGACCCCCGCGATGACGAGAATCAGCGCGACGAGCCGGGCGAACCAGGACAGCCGCTTCACCGGCGGCTTGGCCGTCGCGCTCGTGTCGAGCAGCATGATGATGAACAGAAACAGCGCGACGATCGCGCCCGCATAAACCAGCAGCAGCAGGAAAGCCAAAAGATAGGCATCAAGGTGCACGAACAATCCGGCGACGCCCACGAGCGAAAGCAGCAGGCACATCGCGGCGTTCACCGTGTTCTTGTTCACGACCACGCCCACGGCGCAGATCACCGTGAACAGGGCGAAGAGGTTGAAGAGAAGGCTACCCATGGGCCGGGGCCAAGTCATGCACTGTAGGGGCGCCGCTTGACGGCGCCCGCGAACACCGCAGCGCGTCCGCACGGCGCGGGCGTCGGCAAGCGACGCCCCTACATCCGGCTGTAGCGGTGAGGATTAGTGTCTCCGAGGGTGGGAGCTGTACGTTCATCGATGTCGTCTTCAATGCCGGTCGTTGCCGTCGTTTTCGGCGGCCTTCTTCTTGTCCCACTTGAAATGCCCGTCCGGCAGCGTGCCGCCGAGCTCGTAGAGCCGGGCCTTGTTGTTGACCATCTCCTCGCGGGTGTAACCGGACATCGAGTATTGGTTCTGGAGGAAGATCGCCTCCTCCGGGCAGACCTCCTCGCACAGCCCGCAGTAGATGCACCGCAGCATGTCGATGTCGAAAGCCTGTGGGGCGCGCTCGACATGGCCGTGCGGCGACTCCGGCGGAATCTCGCCGGGCGTGATCCGGATGGCCTTGGGGGGGCAGACAAACTCGCAGAGCTGGCAGGACACGCATTTTTCGCGGCCGTTCGGATCCATCACCAGCGTGGGCACGCCGCGGTAGCCCGGCGGGATGGCGGGGCGTTCCTCGGGATACTCCAGCGTGACGTTCGGCTGGAAGAGATGCTTCAGCGTGGTCTTCAACCCACTCGCGATCGCGGGCAGATAGCTCCGCTCCATCAGGCTGAGCTTGGGGCGTTCGAGCGGGACAATGGCCATGGCGGGGGAAAAGAAGAAACGGCAGAAAGTAGAAATAAGAAACGGGGAAACAGCGGTGACGAACGGGCGGTTTCTTCTTTTTGCGTTTCTCCCTTCTTATTTGGTCTGAATCACCGCGATCCCAATCGCGTAGACGAGGAGGTTTAGGATCGAGAGCGGCAGCAGCTTCTTCCAGCCGATCTCCATCACTTGATCGTAGCGGAACCGCGGCACGGTCCAGCGCACCCACATGAAGAAAAAGATCAGAAAGAGGACTTTCCCGAGAAAGATTCCAATGGAAAGCAACCCGACGGCCAGCGGGTGGGTGGCGCCCAGCCAGCCGGCGACTTTTGCCAGCGGAATCCAGGGCAACGGATTCCAGCCGCCGAGGAAGAGGAGCGTGAACACCCCGGAGCCGATCAACATGTGGGAATACTCCGCGACGAAGAAAAGCGACCACTTGAACGCGCCATACTCCGTGTGGAAGCCACCGACCAGATCCGCCTCCGACTCCGGCATGTCGAAGGGCTGGCGGTTCGTCTCGGCAAAAAGCGAGATGAGGAAAATGAAAGCCGCCACCGGCATGATGAAAACAAACCACACGCCACCCCAGCTCGCGGCGGTGAACCCCGCCCAGGCGCCGCTCTGGAATTCGACCACGGTCCCGAGGCTCATCGTCGCCTCCTGGCCCGGCGCGTTGATCCACAGAAACACCGGCAGCACCGCGAGCGTCATCGAAAGCTCGTAGGAGATGAGCTGCGCGGAGGCGCGCACGCCGCCCAGAAACGGGTATTTGGAATTCGAGGCCCACCCCGCGAGGATGAGCGAATAAACCCCGAGGGAAGAGACCGCGAACACCGCGAGCAGACCGACATCGACGTTGGCCAGCGCGATCGGAATCATCCGCCCGGCGTCGTCCAGGTACGCGCCGAACGGCACGACCGTCACCGTGGTCAGCGCCGGCATCATCGCGATCGCGGGCGCGAGAATGAAGTAGAGCTTGTTGACGTGACCAGGGACGGGCTCCTCCTTGAAGAGAAACTTGGCGCCGTCGGCCAGCAGGTGAAAAACGCCGAGACGTTGGAGGAAGGTGCCGAGGAATGGAATCCACGCGACCCACGGCACGATCGCGCGGTTCGGGCCGGGCCGCCCCTGAATCCACGCGGAAACCTTGCGTTCCGCCAGCGAACACGCCCCGGCCAGCGGGAAAATCACCATGATCACGGCGAGCCCCTTGAGCACGCCTTGCACGACCGGATGAAGCTGGAGGTAGTAATCGACCATCTCAGGAGATCGCGAGGAGGACGACACCGAGGCCCGTGATGATGCCCCCGGCCAGACGCAGCTTCTTCAAATCCGCCTGGGACTCGGCCAGCTCCCGCAATTGCGATTTATTCGGGGCGACGGGGGCGGGCTTCGCTTTGCGGAAAGTAAGCGCGATGATCACGACGCCGGTGAGGGCGAGGACAATGCCGAGCGCAAAGAGTGGGACTGAACGATTCGTCATGACATGCTCCTTGGGAGAGTCGGGTGGCACCGCAGGTTTATTAAGGGGGCTCCGAAAAAAGGTGGGGCTGGCTCTCCGAGCCGGCCTGGG
>JBKJRG010000442.1:0-23034 GCA_046594805.1 Opitutaceae bacterium
CGGGCGTCATCGGCACCGGCATCAACGTCGGCATCCTCTGCATTTCCCAGCTGGGGCGGATCCACACCGTGAGCGCGGATTCCTGGCGCTGGCTGCTGCAACTGGGGGCCTGGACCGTTCCGTTTGGATTGATCGCGCTCTTCATTCTGCCGGAATCGCCGCGCTGGCTGGCCACCCGCGGCGCGCAAAAAACCCGTCCATCGGCACCGCTCCGCGAGCTGTTTCGCCCTCCGCTGCTGCGCCTGACGGTCGTGGGGATCCTGCTCGGCTCCATCCCGCTGATTGGCGCGTGGGCAGCGAGCAAATGGATGATTCCCTGGGCGGACAAAATCGGCGGCACCGCGGAACCAGGCTACAAGGCGGCCACGCAAGGGTGGTGGGCGGTCGGCGCGATTCTCGGCAGTTTTTTCGGCAGCCATGTCGCGCATCTGCTCGGCCGTCGCACTTCCTATTTCGTGATCAGCCTTGGCTCGGTGCTTTTGACTTGCGGGATTTTTCTCTTCACCCGCCCGCTGGCGCCCTCGTTCCTGCCACTGGTTTTTGCGCAGGGATTTGTCACGACGCTGTTCTTTGGCTGGCTGCCCCTGTGCCTGCCGGAATTGTTTCCGACGCATGTGCGCGCCACGGGCACGGGCATCGCGTATAACACCGGACGGTTCGCTTCCGCCGGGGGCGTGTTTCTCGCGGGCGCCTTGATGGCGTGGTCAGGCGGGGACTACGCGCGGGTGGGGGTGATCACCGGGCTGGTCTACGCGTTCGGAATGATTGTGGTCTGGTGGGCGCCGAACACCGCGGACAAAACACTCGACGCCTGATCCTTTTTCGACCGCGCTGCACTTTCTTCGTTACCGCCATGAACCCCTGTGCCTTTTTTCCTCGCTGCTCCGGTATTATTGCCCTCACCGCGGCGGTTTTTTTCCCCGCTCTGTCTTTCGGCGCTGAGCGACCTGCCCCCGGCTATCTGCCGACCGTTCCGGACGGGCTGAAGGTTGAACTTTATGCCCGCGAGCCCCTGGTGCGAAATCCCTGCGCCATGGTGTTCGATGCGCGCGGCCGCCTGTTTGTGGGCCATGGGCCGCAGTACCGCAACCCGACCCCCACGACGCCGCCCGACAGCGTGCTCATCCTGCTGGACCGCGATGGCGACGGGGTGGCCGATGCGACCAAGACGTTCGCGACCGGCTTCAATAATATCGAGGGCCTGGCGTGGCATGGACGCGATCTATGGGTCGCCAACGCGCCCGACCTGACCATTGTCCGCGACCTCGACGGCGACGATGAGGCCGATGAATACGTGCTCGTTTATACGGACCTCGGCAACATTGAGCACGGTATCCACGGGTTGAACTGGGGGCCCGACGGCAAACTGTATTTCTCGAAGGGAAATTCGAAGGGCCTCACCCTGCCGGGTCGGATGGCGCCGAAGCCGTTTCGGGAATTGTGGGACGTTACATCGCCGCCGGGCGCGCCGGATTTCCCGCCGCCGCGCACGTTCAAGAAAGGCGAATACAAGTCGACTTATCAGGATCCGCGCGACGATTGGGGCCGCGAAGGCGGCGTGCTGCGGTGCGACGACCTCGGCGCAAATCTCGAAATCGTCTCCCGCGGGACGCGCAACGTGTTCGATATCGCGTTCGACCACGGCTTCAACTGGCTGGGGACGGATAACGACCAGAGCGATGGCGATCGGATAATCATGCCGTTCCAGCACGCCCATTTTGGCTGGTCGCACCGCTGGAGTGCAAGTTGGACCGGGTATCGGCACGTGGCCACCGCGCCGGTGAGCGGACCCGTGTTTCACGGCTCCGGGACCGGAGTGTTGTACTACGACTACCCCCAGATGCCGGCGAAGTATCGCGGCGTATGGTTCATCAACGATTTTCTCCGCAAGACCTCCTTCGCCTACCGTCCGGTGTGGGAAGGGTCGCTCATGCTGCCGGAGGGCGGGGCGTGGGAACCGTTCGCGGTCGGGGGAGAGAGTTTGTTCAAGCCCGTGGATCTGGCGGTCGGGCCCGACGGAGCGATTTACCTGACGGGTTGGGGCAATGAACTTGGCGTAGTTTGGAAAGACGGACAGCAGGCGAACGAAGGCCGGGTGTTTCGGATCTCGTGGCCCACGGCGCCGCGCGCAAATTGGAATACGGCCGCGCGCGCCAAGCCGATCGGACAGCGAAACTTTGCGGAACTGGTCGCGGATTTCTCCACGCCTTTGCCGGTGTGGCAGACGGACGCGCAGGACGAACTCGTTCGACGCGGTCCCGCGGTGAAAAAGGAGCTCATCGCCTTCCTGGGCTGGGCCGACCTCTCCACCGCGCAGCAGACTTGGGCGCTTTGGTCGCTGGGCCGGATTGCTCCGCAGGATGCGGAGATCGACGCATGGTTTGAAAAGGTCGGCTCCCGCGGTTCGCTCAACGCCCGCATCCAATCGATTCGCATCGCCGCCCATCGCATCCGCGAGTTTCGTCCGGCCGACCGGCTGGCCGGATTTGTGGTCAATGCCCTCCAGGACTCCGAAGCGCGCGTACGGTTTGCCGCGGTGGAGGCGATTGGCCAGGCGCGGCAGAAGCAACTGGCGGACACGCTGTGGACGCACCTCGCGACGGAGACGGATCGGCTGGCCTATTACAGTGGCTGGCACGCATTGCGGCGCTTGGTGACCCCAGCCGAGTTGAAGGCAAAGTTAACCGACGCGCGGGGCGGCGTGCGCCGGGCCGCGCTGCTCGCGCTCCTCGAAGACAACGCGCTGGAACGCGATGCGATTGTCCCGCTGGTGCGCGACGCCGATCCTCACACCGCCGAGATTGCGGCCCTGTGGCAGGCGAGGCAGAACGGCAATCCACTGATCATCATGACTCCCTGGCCCGGGGATTTCTCGGATGAAGTCACGGTCAAATTCACCCCGGGCCTGAAGCCTGGCGGAGTGGTTTTCACCACGGACGGGACGGAGCCAACCGCCAGCAAACGCTCGGGCACATCGATCTCATTGAAGGAAACGACCACGCTTAAAGTTGCCCTGTTTGTTGAAGGCAGGCAGGTGGGCCGCACCGTCGACGCGACGTGGCGGAAACGCGCGCCGCGCGCATCGGCCGCCGCCGTCACGCTCACGCCGCCGGTCCAGCCGACCACGCTCGCCCAGGTCTTGCCGCTCGTGCCGACGGCGTCGGTGGAAAGGGGACGGGGAATCATGACCGCTGCGGCCTGCTTCAATTGCCATCGCGTCGGCAATGAAGGCCGGCCCGTCGGACCCGATCTGACTGCAATCGGCGATCGCGGCGATCCGGCGCATTTGATTCGCTCGATGATTGAACCCAACGCGCAGATTACCGAGGGGTATGCCCTGATTACGGTGGCGACGCGCGAGGGGAAATCGTTCGCCGGGATTTTCCAGGACGAAACCGACCAGGCACTGACTCTCGTACAATTGGATGCGGAGCCGGTGAATATTGCGAAGACCGCCATCACGAAACGAGAGAGTGCGCACCTTTCGGTGATGCCCTCATTCGCGGGCACATTGCATCCGGCACAAATGGCAGATGTCACCGCCTACCTGATGTCGCAGCGCACGATGGCGGCGACCCGTCCGACGTCGGCAACCGGCGCGACGGTGAAGCCGCCCGCGACCGCGGCCATCGATTTCGAGCTGAAACCCGACCGGCTGCTGATCACGGGCAGAGACGGGCCGATTGCCGATTTTGTTTTTCAGGATGCTGAGACGCTGCGGCCCCATTTTCAAAATGTGCGTGCTCCCGGCGGAGTGCAGGTGACGCGCGCGCATCCGCCCGTCGTCCCCGAGGCACTTGATCACGGCTCGATGCATCCCGGCATCTGGATGGCATTCGGCGACGTCAATGGCGCGGATTTTTGGCGCAACAAGGCGAAGCTCGAGCACCTGCGCTTCACGGAGAAGCCGGTGGTAATCGACGGCCGACTCAGCTTCGCGACCGAAAACCGTTTCACGGGCCCCGCGGGAGAAACCATCGGAACCCAGCTGCTTCGGTTCCGGGTGTGGCGCGAAGGCGAGGCGCATTGGATCGCGTGCGACACCACGTTGCGGCCGGGCGAGCGTGCGTTGGTGCTCGGCGATCAGGAAGAGATGGGGCTCGGGATTCGACTCACGGCGGCGCTGATTGAAAAAAACGGGGGCGTGGTCGTTAATAGCAACGGCGAGCGGGGTGCCAAGGTGGCCTGGGGCAAGGTCGCGGATTGGTGCGAATACTCGGGGACGCTGGAAAACCGGCGGCGTGGTGCCGTCATTTTCACCCATCCGAAAAATCCGCAGCGGTCCTGGTGGCACACCCGGGATTACGGACTCATGGTGGCGAATTCTTTCGGCAAACGCGTGTTGCCACCGGACGCGTTGGGCAAGGTGACAGTGAAACCAGGCGGAGAGCTCAGGCTGAGGTATGCCTTGATGATTTTCGATTCGCCCGCTGACACTGCGCTCGATTCGGCCGCCGCTTACCGGCGGTACATCGCTTCTGAGGAATGAGCCTTAGATCGCCGAGTGCCGGCCACCAGCCCACCCCCATCGGATGCAGCGGGTAGGGTGCGGGGTTCGCCAAGGCTATGGGCCGTGGCATGATGGGGGGGCCGCCCGTCGGATCGGAGCGAATGGATGGGCCGCCCGCAGGCTTGCGAATTCGCGATGAGAGTTTGCAAGAAAGTTCAGCCGGGCGAATTATGCGAGCCATTGACTGCGGGGCGTCACGCGGTAATGCACAAAACCCGGCAAACGATAGTGGGAACAATTCAAAAATATTCTACTCACAGCGAGGCAGAACGCATGTCTGCCAAAGCTCAAGAAGTTGCCCTCGATCGGGTGCTCGTCGACCGTTTCAAGGGCGGAGATCAGTCCGCTTTCGACGAAATGGTCACGCGCTATTGGGACCGGATCTACTCGATGGTCCACCAGATGCTGCGCAACCAGCAGGATGCGGAAGAAGTGACACAGGATGCCTTTATCCGGGCGCATCGCGGGCTGGCGAATTTCCGCGGTGAATCGGCTTTTTCCACCTGGCTTTACCAGATCGCCACCAATCTCGCGCGCAATCGGTATTGGTACTGGTGGCGTCGCAAACGCGATCAATCGGTCTCGATTGATGCCCCGGTCAGCTCGGAAAACGACCTGACTCTGGCTGAGATTATCCCGGCGGAGGTGGAATCGCCCGACGACATCACCGTCACGCAGGAGTTCATCGACCGGATCGCCCGCTGCATGGAGCGGCTTTCCACCAAGCACCGCGAGATTCTCGTGTTGCGCAACATCAAGAACCTGTCCTACGAAGAAATTGCCGAGATTCTCGGCATCTCGGTGGGCACCGTCAAAAGCCGGATAGCACGCGCCCGCGAAAGCCTGCGCTCCAAACTCGGCGTGGATTTCAAATGAAAGACTCAGAGTTCATCCAACTGCTCAACCTCTACCTCGACCACGAGATTTCCGCGGCAGATTCCGCGCGGCTCGAAGCCGAGGTCCAGGCCAACCCAGCTCGCCGCCGCATCTACCAGGACTATTGCCGCATGCAGAAGGCGTGCAAGGTCCTGGCCCACGAGTTTCAAACCGAAGCCGCGCCAGCGCCCGAGCGGAAGGTCATCGACTTCCAGTCCGCCTCCCGGCCGGCCCGCACGTCGAGCTTCTATGCCGCCGGCGCTTTCGCCGCGCTCGCCGCGTGCGTGGCGGTTGTTTTCGTTTCCCGCAATCGCGACAGCATGCTCCCCACCCCCACCGGCCAGGAACTGGCGGCGCGTGGCTCCGCGGTGCCAGATGCCGCGCCGCCCGCCGTAACGGCGACTGCCCTCGCGCAAAACACCGCGCGCCTCCCCGCCCAGCCGGCTTTGGTGGGCACCTCGCTTACCCTGGCGGGTAATGCCCAAGCGGATGCCATGAGGGTTGCCTCGGTCGAACAGGCCAACGCCCAGTTCGAATGGATGCGCAAGATGCAGTTCGCCCCGCTGCCGCAAGCGGTGCCGATGGAGGATCTGCGGTTCGATGCCCGGCCCGCGGCGTTGCAGACGGAGGCGCGCACATTTCGCAGCGCCCAGCCGGTCGACGCCCCCACCGAGATGGTGGTCTTCCGGTTCACCCGCTGAAGGGCGGGCTCACCCGCTGGCGCGCGCTTTAGCCCGCGCCTTGCCGCCCCGTGCCGAAAGGCCCGGGGCTTTTTATTGGCCCAGCGCCTTCTTGATCAGCGCTTCCGTCGTGGCGTGGCCACCCGCCGCCAGCGCCGCCCGCCTTACCGCCAGGTCGGCGTCCGCTGCCTTGTAACCGAGGGCAATCAACGCCGCGACGGCGTCGCGCTGCGTGCTGGCCCCGCCCGCGCCCGCGGCTTGCCCGGCGGGCGCACCGGGTGGGGCATCGATGCCACCGACCCTGGACTTGAGTTCCACCACCAGTCGCTCGGCGGTTTTCTTGCCGATGCCCGGGCATTTCGCGAGCGTGGCAATATCACCCATCCGAATCGCGCTCTCCAGGGAGGGCAGCGATAATTTGCTCATGATCGTCAACGCCATCTTGGGTCCGACGCCCGTGACATTCTCGATCATCAGCCGGAAAAAATCGCGCTCGGCGGGCGTGGCGAAGCCATAGAGGGTCTGCGCGTCCTCGCGGTAGATCACGAGCGTGTGCAACTTCACCGCGACACCGGGCGCGGGCAGTTTTTCGGCAGTGGTGACCGGGATGTTCACCTCGTAGCCAAACCCGTTCAGCTCGACGATCGCGTGCAACGGCGTCGCGGAGGTGAGGGTGCCTTGAATCGAGGTAATCATCCGGGGGAGTGCAGAGTGAAGTGTGAGAAGTGACGAAGGTCCGGACGCGTGACTCCCGGATCACTTCAATCCCAGCACGTCCTGCATGTCATACACCCCGGGTTTTTGCGCGACGACCCAACGAGCCGCGCGGAGGGCGCCGCGGGCAAAAATCCCGCGATCCCCGGCCTTGTGGGTGAGCTCCACCCGTTCGCCGAGTGCGGCAAACATGACCGTGTGGTCTCCCACCACGTCGCCGCCGCGCAAGGCATGGACGCCTACTTCGCTCGGGGTGCGTTCGCCGGTGATGCCTTCGCGGCCGTGGCGCAATGCGTCCGCGTTGAGCTTCCGCTCCTCGAGGATTATCTCGAGCAGGCGTGCCGCCGTGCCACTGGGAGCGTCCTGCTTGAAGCGATGATGCATCTCAATCACCTCGGTGTCATAGTCGGCGCCGAGCACCGCGGTCGCGCGACGCGTGAGGGCGAAGAGGAGATTCACTCCCACCGAAAAATTTCCGGCCCACACGCACGGTATCCTTGCAGCCAGCGCGAGCAGCGCCTTTTTCTCCTCCGCCGCGTGACCCGTGGTACCGAGCACCACCGGTTTCGTTTGGGCCACCGCCGCCTCGAGCATCGCCCGGGTCGCCGCATGCGAACTGAAGTCCACCAAAACGTCACACTGGCCGAGCGCCGCCGGGAGATCATCGCCGACATCCACGGCGCCCCCGACCGTCACGCCCGTTTCCCGCGCGGCCGCAGCGACGGCGTGACCCATGCGTCCGTTGGCGCCGTTAATCAGAATCGTGAGTGCCATGGCGCAACTCAGTCGAGCCTGGCCAGGACGGCCTCGAGCACCTTCGAGCTGGCGGCCCCCATGTCGCAGAGCGGCGACCGCACTTCGGCGGAGGCAATGATGCCCGCGCGACGCAGCGCGACCTTGATTGGCACCGGGTTCGGCTCGATGAAGAGAGTCTTGAAAGCAGGGTAGAGCACGCGATGGATTTTCCGCGCGCGCGCGAAATCGTTGGCCAGCGCGAAACGCACCATCCGGCCAATCTCGCGGACATAGAGGTTGGACGCGACGCTGATCACGCCCTCGGCCCCGACGGCCATGAAGGGGAGCGTGAGCGAATCGTCGCCGCTGAGCACGGTGATATCGCGGCCCAGTGCCTGCTTGATTTGATCCACGCGATCGACGCTGCCACCGGCTTCCTTGATCCAGGCGACGTGGGCGTATCTGGCGCGGAGCCGCTCGATGACCGGCACGCCAATCTCGATCCCGCAACGACCCGGGATCGAATAGAGGATGATGGGACGATCGGTGGCCTCCGCGATTTCGCAGAAGTGGCGAAATAGTCCCTCGGGACTGGGCTTGTTATAATACGGGGCCACCACCAGCATCGCATCGGCGCCGGCGGCATGTGAAAGTCTGGTAAGCTCGATGGCCTCGCGCGTTGAGTTGGAACCCGTGCCGGCGATTACTGGTACACGACCGCGGGCCTCAGCAACCACGTATCGAATGACTTCCATGTGCTCCTCATGACTCAGCGTCGGCGATTCGCCAGTGGTGCCCACTGGAACCAGACCGTCAATCCCGCCTCGAATCTGATGCGCAATCAGCTTTTTCAAGTCGCCATAGGCAACTTGACCGTCCTGGAACGGCGTGGCGAGCGCAGTGATCGTGCCGGTCAGCTGACGAAGTTTCATGGATTTGGGCAATGAAGCCTTGCTGAACACAGCAGGGCGAATTACCGAATCCGCAACGCTTTTCTCCCATGGCCACCGTCACACCGCACACTGAAATGATTAATGACCTGCTGAAGCTCGCTGTGGACAGCGGCGTCAGCGACGTAATCATCAAGTCCAACAAACCCGGTTACGTCCGGATGGCGGGTAAACTCAAGCCCGTGGACATGGATCCGATCACGTGCCCCGAGGCGGAGGCGTTCGTGGTCGAGCATGTGCCGAAGGTGTTCCGGCCGCGGTGGGAGGATGAAGGACAGGTCGATTTCGCCTACGCGGCCGACGGCGTGGGCCGTTTCCGGGTAAACGCATTTCACCAGCGAGGACTGGTCAGCATCGTCATGCGACACATCAAGAGCTCGGTGCCGACGTTCGCCCAACTCGGGTTGGGGACGACGGAGGAAGGTTTGATTAAGCTCTCGCAGGCCAAGGATGGGATTCTGCTCATCTGCGGAGCGACCGGTTCCGGCAAGAGCTCCACCATGGCGGCGATGATGAACTGGATTAACCAGAACCTCGACAAGCACATCGTCACGATCGAGGACCCAATCGAGTACACCTTCCAGGACGACAAATCCCTCTTTCAGCAGCGCGAGATCGGGCTCGACGTGCCCACCTTCCAATTGGCGATCAAGGCGGTTCTCCGTCAGAATCCCGACATCATCCTCGTCGGTGAAATGCGTGATCGCGAAACCTTCGAGACCGCGATTTCGGCGGCGGAGACCGGACACCTGGTGTTCTCCACCATGCACGCGGCGACGGTGGCCCAATCGCTGACGCGGCTGTTTGAATTCTTCCCGGCAGAGGAGCAGCTGCAGGCCCGGCGCGCGATCGCCGGCTCGTTGCGCGGGTTCGTCTGCCAGAAGCTCATTCCGACCATCGAAGGCACGGGCCGCGTCCCGGCGAACGAAATCCTCAGCGCCGATGCCACGGTGCGAAACCTGATCCTCGAGGGGCAGAACGAAAAGATCCAGGGCATCCTGGAAAGCAGCGGCGACTCCAACAGCTTCTCCTTCAACAAGGACATCTACCGGTTGATCAAGGCCGGCCGGATCAGCAAGCAGGACGGGCTCAAGTTCTCGCCGAATCCGCAACAGCTCGAGATGAACCTGAAGGGTATCTTCATCAAATCCTGAGGAGGCCGGCCATGCGTCGCTTGCACCTTCGACAGCTTCTGCTTCTCGCGGCGATGGTCGCGGAGACGTGCGCGGCCGAAAGCAACGCGCCGGTTGCCGCACCTCCGGCCCGCGAAGACGCAATCAACGCCACCAAACGTGATTTCGATTTGATCAAGGCCTCGCGGGAAGGCGTGGCCCCGCCGGGCGCGACGCTCCCCCGTGTCACGGTCCCCGATTTTTCTGCCGGGCCCGGACCCGGCGCAGGTTCGTCTGCAAAGCCAGGATTACCCGACCAGAAGTCGGTGAATTGGCTGGTGGATGCGATGGAGAAACGGCCCGACCCACACAAAGCGCCAGGTAAAGGCGATGACATCCCGTCGCGAACAGAAGAGGGTAGGGAACTCGTCCCCAAGCCGGAAAAGGAGCGGGAACTGCGCGGTCGCGAAGCCGAAACTACCAAAGCCGAACCGGGGCTGCGCGAAGTGGTGGTTTTCAACCCGCTCACCCGTTTCATGGCAGACTGGATGACGCCGCAGGACCTGGCATTGATGAAGCCGGTGATGGAAGCGCGTGCTGGCGGAGAGTTTTCCGGTACTACCCGGACGGGCGGTGCCGTTTCGGTGGCCGAGTTCGTTCTGCCCGTCGCGGGGGAGGGCGTGCCCAGCGCCATCGGCAGCGAGCGTACATTCCTGCGGCAGCCGCCGCGAGAAAACCCTTACCTTCAGGCTATGAGTCCTCCTGCGCCGGCGGCGCTGCCTGTCCTGGCCCCTGCGCCGGGCCTGCCGTTGCAAGGGGAACCGCGCCCGCTGGCGCCGGTGCCGGCCCCGCCAGCGCCAAAGTCCAGCATCCCCGACTTCGCCAAGCCGTTGAACGACGAAAAGTATTTCAAGCAGCTCAAACGTTTTTAGGGCTTGGATTCTGGTGGTGGGACCGATTTTGTGACCAGTTCCACCATGGCATTGGCTCTTTTATTTGCAGGGCAGGGCGCCCAAAAAATCGGGATGGGCAAGTCGCTTTGCGAACAGTCGGCCGCAGCCCGGGCACTCTATGATCACGCCAACGAGGTACTTGGCTGGGACTTGAAAAAAGTCAGTTTCGAGGGACCCGAGGTCGAACTGACGCAGACGAAAATCTGCCAGCCGGCGCTGTATGTTCATGGGCTGGCGGTGTTGGCTGCTTTGCGCGAAGCCGGCAAGGTTCCGGCGGGCGGTCCGCAATTCGCGCTCGGACTGAGTTTGGGCGAGGTGACTGCGTATGCCGCGGCGGAGGTCTTTGATTTTGCCACCGGGCTGCGCGTCGTCGCTGAACGAGGCTGTTTGATGCAGCAGGCCTGCGAGCAGTCCACCGGGGCAATGGCCGCCATCATGGGCGAGGAACGCGGAAACGTCGATGCCCTGTGCCACGAGTTCGGCATCGAGCCGGCAAACTTCAACGCACCGGGTCAAATCATCGTTTCGGGCGAAAAGGCGCGCGTCAGCGCGGCGGTCACGGCCGCGAAGGAACGGGGGATCAAAAAAATCATTCCGCTCAATGTTGCCGGTGCCTACCACTCCCGGCTGATGGAGCCGGCGCGCGAAGCCTTCGCGATCTATCTCGGCTCGATCCCGTTTGCGCCGCCGCAGTTGACGGTTTTCTCCAATACGACCGGACAGGTCGTGCGCGATGCCAGCGCCATCAAGGATGCACTGGTCCGGCAAATCGTGTCGCCGGTGCGCTGGGAGGAGTGCATGCGCAGCGCGGCGGCCGCGGGGGCCACCGAATTCTGGGAACTCGGGCCCGGCGGCGTTCTCAGTGGTTTGGCGCGCCGCACGGAAAAGTCGTGGCCGGTGAAGAGTATTTCTGAAATCGCCGACGTCCTCGCCGCCTGAACCGATGCCTGCCCGCTATACCCGCAATTTTTGCATCATCGCGCACGTCGATCACGGCAAGACCACGCTCTCCGATCGGCTGCTCGAGCACACCAACACCGTCGCCCAGCGGGTGATGACCGACCAGCATCTCGACTCGATGGACCTCGAGAAGGAGCGCGGCATCACAATCAAGTCGCACCCGGTGACGATGACGTACCGCGCGAAGGATGGGCACGACTACAAGCTCAACCTGATGGACACGCCGGGTCACGTGGACTTCTCGTACGAAGTCTCGCGCAGCCTGGCCGCGTGCGAAGGCGCCGTGTTGCTCATCGATGCCGCCCAAGGCGTGGAAGCGCAGACCGTGGCGAACGCCCACCTGGCTTTCGGGCAGAAACTGAAGGTCATCCCGGTCATCAACAAAATCGATTTGCCGAGTGCCAATCTCGAGCTCTGCACCAAGCAGCTCGAGGACATCCTGACCATCCCGGCGGAAGAGGCGATCCTGGCGAGCGGCAAGGCCGGCATCGGGATCACCGAGATCCTGGAAGCGGTGATCGAGCGCGTGCCGCCGCCGCGTTGGACGGAGTATCCGCAGGCCCGCGCCCTGGTCTTCGATTCGCTCTACGATTCCTATCGCGGCGTCATTGCGTATATCCGCGTATTCTCCGGTTCGCTCAAGGCAGGCGACATGATGCTGCTGATGAGCAACGGCATCAAATCCGAGATCAAGGAAGTCGGGGTCTTCACGCCGAAGCAGGAGAAATGCGCGGTGCTCAAGGCGGGCGATGTCGGCTACATCGTCTCGAACATCAAGACGACGGCTGATATCAAGACCGGCGATACGGTGACGCTGGCGAACAAACCGGCGACCGAGATGCTGCCCGGCTACAAGGAAGTGCGTCCGCTCGTGTTTTGCGGGTTATATCCGCTGGAGAGCGACGACTACGAGAAACTCAAGGCCGCGTTGGGCCGACTGCGGCTGAACGACTCGGCGTTCGTGTATGCCTCGGAGAGCTCGCTCGCGCTGGGATTCGGTTTTCGCTGCGGTTTCCTCGGCTTGCTGCACATGGAAATCATCCAGGAGCGGATTCGGCGCGAACATGACGTCGAGATTATCTCCACCTATCCGAGCGTCATCTATCGGGTGACCAAGCACGGCGGCGAGGAGATGGAAGTGGATAACCCGGTGAACATGCCGGATCCGGGCACCATCCTGGAGATCAAGGAGCCGACCATTCGCGCGGCGATCATCATCCCGAACGACTCCATGGGCGACATACTCGCGCTGATCATGGAGAAGCGAGGCCGCAACGAGCACACCGACACCATGGATCAAAACCGGGTGATGCTGCACACCGTCCTGCCGTTGAATGAGATTCTGGTCGATTTCAACGATCGCCTGAAGAGCGTGACCCACGGCTATGGCTCGATGGACTACGAGCTGGGGGACTACATTGCGTCCGACCTGGTCAAGATGGACATCATGATCAACGGCGATCCGGTGGATGCGTTTGCCTGCATCGTCCACCGCGAGAAGGCCGAGGGCAAGGGGCGGCAGCTGTGCGAGAAACTGGCTGAGATCATCCCGCCGCAGATGTTCAAGGTGGCAATCCAGGCCGCGATTGGCGGCAAGATCATCGCCCGCGACAACGTCCGCGAGATGCGGAAGGACGTCACGGCGAAGTGCTATGGCGGTGACATCTCCCGCAAGCGGAAGCTGCTCGACAAACAGAAAGAGGGCAAAAAGAAGATGAAGCAGATCGGCAAGGTTTCGATCCCGCCGGACGCGTTCATCAAGGTGCTCCAAAACAACTGATCGGTCGCGGAACCATTCCCGAATCGCCCCATCCATGTTTGGTTTTTTTGCCTCACAGGAAAAGAAGATGCGGGAGAACGCCGCTAACTGGCTCGAGCTGGGCGAGAAGGTCTACCACTACCGGCGTGACGTTCTCCCGGCGGCGCAGATCGATGACCTGCAATCGCGGCGGTTGGAGTTGCAGACATTGCTCAAGGAGCGGGCCGGCGCGGAGAAGTTGAAGCTCGGCATCGAGCGGCTGGAGGAAGTCCTGCGGCGGACGGGTGGGGCGATTTACCCGAAAACGGCGCTGGTGGAAAACGTGGAATTTTTCCTGGTCGCGGCGATCGTGATTCTGGGCATCCGCACCTATTTCGTCCAGCCCTTCAAAATTCCGACGAATTCGATGTGGCCGACGTACAATGGCATGACACCGGAAGCGTGGAAGAATCCGGCGGAGGCGCCGGGGCCGGTGATGCGCGTGCTGCGGTTCGCGCTCCTGGGGGCCCAGCGCAAGGAACTGGTCGCGCCGGAATCAGGCACCGTTTCTGTCCCGGTTTATCCCGGCGGTCAGATTCATTTCGAGTCCAAAAAGGCGCGAACCTGGCTCATCTTTCCCACCGTCAACAAGGAGTACACGTTTCTGGTGAACGAGACTCCGGTGCGGGTCCAAGTGCCGTCCGACTTCCAGTTTGACTGGGCTTTTCGGGAGGCGACGGGCTTGACGGAGGCCGAGCTCGGCCGGCTGGGGCAGCAATCAACCCGCGGCGTGGGCGGCGTGCGGCTGGCGGCGCTCCCGCTCAAGGCCGAAAAAGGGAAGGCGTTTCTTGCCTTCGATATCATCACCGGCGACCAGCTCTTCGTGGATCGGGTGAGTTACCATTTTGTGCGGCCCAAGGTGGGGCAGGGATTCGTCTTCCGAACGGACCACATCGAAAGTTCATGGATGCAGGACCGCGAAACCGGGAAGCCGCTGGAGCAATATTATATCAAACGGCTGGTGGGGGGGCCGGGCGACAAACTGGAAATCCGCGAGCCGGTGCTTTACCGCAACGGCCAGCCTATCACGGGATCGGTGGCGTTCGAAGCGAATGCGCGGCGCGAAGGGAAATATGGCGGATATTTCAATCCGCCAACGTTTGTGCCGGACGGCCATCTGAAGCGCGGAGAAACCTTGGCCGTTCCTCCGGACAAGTATTTCGCCATGGGGGACAACTCCGGCAACAGCCAGGACGGTCGTTATTGGGGTTTCGTGCCAGCCAAGGACGTCGTGGGCCGGCCAATTTTCGTTTATTATCCGTTTACCCGGCACTGGGGGCCGGCGCGATAGCTCGGGCCATAGGGAAGTTACGCACAATGAAGGTTATGTTAAGTTGAGGACTTCGCATGGCGCCCCGCCCGATTCCACGAACGCCCGCATTGGCGGCAAAGACATCCGAAACGCCGCTGGAAGCTCCACTCTTCAACTGGCTGGACCACCGGGCCGCAGGCCTCTTGGTCCACCCAACGTCCCTGCCCAGTGCCTTCGGTGTGGGTGCGTTCGACGAAGCTGCGGTCACCCTGCTGCAATTCATGGCTGAGGCGGGTTTCCGCTACTGGCAGATTTGTCCGCTCGGACCGACCGGCTTCGGTGATTCGCCCTACCAGTGTTTCTCCTCTTTTGCCGGCAACCCCTACCTGATCGATCCGGCACCCCTGGTTCGCGCGGGCTTTTTGACGGAAACAGCGGTTTCCGTCCTCCGGGACCTTGGCACCGATCACGTCGACTACGGCGCGTTGTACCAACGCAAACTTCCGCTCCTTTTTAGCGCCCACGCCGCGTGGCGTCGCGACCCCACTCGCGCCCTGCCGTACGGCGATTTTAGTGCCTTCCGGGCCCGGCACGCGGCCTGGCTCGAAAGCTACAGTCTGTTCTCTGCACTCAAGGATCACTTTAAGGGGCAGCCGTGGTGGGATTGGCCGCCACCCGTTCGCTCCTTCGCCGCGGCAAACAAGTCTCCGCTTCGCGGTGAGCTGGCCGACCGGGCCGAAGCGTACGCCTTCATCCAATACCTCTTCTTCGGCCAGTGGGCCCAGCTGCGGGAGCATGCGGCGCGCATTGGCATCAGCATCATCGGCGATACTCCGATTTTCACTGCCTACGATAGCGCGGACGTCTGGGGCGCTCCGCAGCTCTTCCAACTCGATGCGAAGACACTACGGCCCACCGCGGTCGCGGGAGTCCCGCCGGATTATTTTTCGGCCGACGGTCAGCTTTGGGGCAATCCCCTCTATGACTGGGGGGCGCATGCCGCCGAAGGCTATGCGTGGTGGATCGCCCGGTTGCGCTCGAACTTCGAGCTCTACGACATCGTGCGCATTGACCATTTTCGCGGGTTCGAGGCATATTGGGCCGTCCCCGCCGGGGCGCCCACCGCCCGCAGCGGTCGCTGGAACGCGGGGCCCGGGCTGGATTTCTTTCGGGCGGTGCGCGCCGCCCTGCCCGAGGCCAAGCTCATCGCGGAAGACCTGGGGCTTTTGACGCCCGCGACCATCGCCCTGCGCGAAGCCACCGGACTGCCCGGGATGGCCGTGTTGCAATTCGCGTTCGGCGGTGGCGCCGACAATCTCTACCTCCCCCATAACCAGCGCGCCAATACCGTGGTCTATCCGGGCACGCACGACAATGACACCACCCGCGGTTGGTACGCCACGGCCGGCGAGAAAACCCAGGACCATGTGCGCCGGTATTTTCGGGTGGGTGGCGGTGACGTGAGCTGGGATTTCGTGCGCGCCGCCTATGGTGCCGTGGCAAATCTTGCGGTCGTCTCGCTCCAGGATCTCATGAACCTGGGCAGCGAGGCGCGTTTCAACACGCCGGGCAAAAGTCAGGGCAACTGGACGTGGCGTTACCGTCCGGCCCAGCTTGAATCCCTGCGCAAAAACTCCGCCGGCTACCTGCGCGAGTTGGTGGCACTTTACGGTCGGGACGAGATCGCGAAGCCGGTGATGTCCGCGTCCAGTTGAGGGCGGTTCGGCGGCATCAGGCGACTGGTTTCCAGCGGTGCAGCACCCTACTTCAGAAACCCGGTGATCAGCGGGATGACTTCGGCGCGAGCGTCATCGAGCACGTAGTGCCCGGCATCGGGAATGCGATGGACGGCGGCCTGCGGCAACTCCGTGCGCCAGCGTTGCAGAAACACATCATCAAAACAGAAATCGCGGCCGCCCCAGACCACCAGGGCGGGACGGTCGCGCATCAGCAGTAATCCCTGCTCAACCGCTTGCAACGCCTCCCAGCTGCGGTCCCCTACCCGCAGCGGAATGTCCTGGACGAACTCGCTCACGGCGATCCGATCCGCCCAGGAACCATAGGGCCAGAGGTAGCCGCGCTTCTCATCCGCGCTCAGCCGGCGCCGCGCCATCGCCATGCGCGTGGCCGGTGCCGCGAAACCGTTGAAGGCGCGCACCAGCGCCGGTCCGATGACGGGAAGTTTGCACACCGCGATGCGCGCGGGGATCCGCGGAAGGGCGAAAGCCGCCGTATTCAAAATGACCAGCCGCCCCATCATGGCCGGATGGCGCGCGGCAAACCCGAATCCGATCGCGCCGCCCCAATCATGCACGACCAGGTGCACGCGCCGGGCACCCAGCGAGTTCACCAGCGCCTCAATGTCTGCGATCCGCACCGCGAGCGTGTAATCGTAATCCTCCGGCTTTTCGGAAAGGCCCATGCCGATGTGGTCCGGCGCAATGCAGCGTTGGCCGGCACTGAGCGCTCGCACCAGCCACCGATAATAATACGACCAGGTGGGATTGCCGTGCAGCAGCAGCACGATCTCGTCGGAGCGCGGACCCTCGTCGAGGTAACTCATCCGCGCCCGGCGCGGGGTTAGGAAGGTCCGGGGCGTGAAGGGATATTCACGCGCGAGCCAGTCGGGCAAAAGAGCGGCGATGGGAGCCATGCCTCTTAATGTCCCTTCGCCCCTACCATTCCAGTGCCAGCATCAGGCAGTTCAGCCCGCTGCCAATTCCCAGCAGCCCCACGCGATCGCCTTCGCGCACCGCCCCCGCGTCAATCGCCGCCGCCAGCGTCGCGGGCAAGGCCACTGAACCGGTGTTGCCCAGGGTCTCAAACGTCGAGAAATCCAACGCCAGGTCCAGGCCGAGGGTCTCGTACAGCTTGCGGCGATGCACGCTGCCGACCTGGTGGCAGATGAAACGAGCGTAGGAACTCCCCTGCTCTGCCGTGAATTCCTGCCAGGTTTCGCGCGCGAGCTCGACTCCCGCCAGCAACAACTGTTCGGAGTCGGTTTGCATGGCGAGGGACTCGGCGCCATAGGTGTCGCCCTGGCAGAGGTCGCTGTGCTGCGTCGCCGCGCGCGCAATGCCACCCAGCAACCGGTGCGCACGGCCCGCTACGAGTGAACGATGACACACCACCGCGGCCACCGCGCCCGAACCAATCGTGAGGTTGGCGAAGTACGGCTTGATGGCATTTCGTGTGAGCGGTTTGTCCACCAGGGTGCGCAGCGTCTGTTCGACCAGCGGTCGTCCATTTTCCCCCGCGGCGATCAACGCACACTTAATCTGGCCGCCTTCGATCATGCCCGCGGCGAGCGTCAGCGAGTTGAGGAAACCGAGGCACGCATTGGAAACATCGAAGATCTGTGCCGTGGCCGGCAGCCCGATCCTGCGATGGGCGAAGGAGGCGGTGGCGGGTTCGAGCATGTCGCGGCTGACGGCCGCGTGAATGAAGAGCTCGACCTGTCCCGGCTTGAGTTTCGATTTCGACAGCGCGGCCCGGCCCGCCGCGGCGCTGGCCTCGGACGGCCGGGTGCCGGGCGGCCACATCCGGCGTTCCCGAATGCCGGTCATGAGCTCGAGCCGGCCCTCGGGGAGTTTCAATCGCTCGTAGAGCGGCCGCAGTTGCTGCTCGATGTGCGCGGAAGTCCAGACCTCCTCCGGAAGCGCGACCGCGAGCGATTCGATGCAGACGTTCTGGAAACGCATGATGCCGGAAACGTCCTGCCCGCTATGGCCGCGGCGCAACCGGGTCGCCACCGCGATTTTCCGGCCGCATCGCCAGCCGGATGATTTCCTGGTCGAAATAGTTGGCGCCCAATCCCGCGTCGACCACCAGCGTCGTGCCGTTGATGCCGCTGCTCCGCTCGCTCAGGAGAAAGAGGACGGCGTTGGCGACTTCCTGCGTTTCGAGGTTCTTTTTCCGGAAAGTGAGTTTCTCCGCGTACAGATAACTCTCGAGGTATCCGGGGATGCCGGCGGAGGCACTGGTCTTCAGCGGGCCGGATCCGATGGAGTTGAAGCGTACCGCCGTATCGGCGCTGAACGACTTCGCCAGGAAGCGCACGCTCGACTCGAGCGCCGCCTTGATCGGGCCCATGTAGCCATAGTTATCAGGCGTCACGAGGAGCGACGAGATGCCAATGGTGACCACGGAGGCATTGGGGGCGAAATGCGGTTTGAAGGCGCGGGCAACCTCCACGAGGGAGAAAGCGGACACCGCGGTTGCCTGCAGGAAATCCGCGCGCTTCGTCTCGTGGAACGGCTTGAAGCCCTCGCTGTAATTGGCGAACGCGATCGAATGCACCAGCCCGGCCAGCGGGGCATGTCCCGCTTGGGCAATCTCGGCCGCGAGTCGCAGGGCGGCGCCCTCCTGTTCCACGTCGCAAAGGAAGACCGGCTTGCCGGAGAGCTGGGCTTCCAGCGATTTTTTGCGCGCTTCTGAGCGGACGCTGTAAATGACCTTTGCGCCCTCTTCCTCGAGGGACTTTGCGATGAACCACGCTACGCTCTTACGGTTGGCGACGCCGAAGACCAGGAAGGTTTTGGCGGAGAGCTGAAGGAAATCGGGCATGAGTGAAGGTTTAAGCCGAAAACCAGGAAACCATGAACTGGACCTCGAGCCCAACCATTCCTGGCTTCATGGTTTCCTGCTTCAATTCGCTGGAGCGGGCGTCCTCCATGCCACGGAGAAATCCACGTTCATCACGCGCGTGCCATCGGCTTTCTTGATGTGGCCGGTGAGCATCGTGAAGCCGCCCATGGCGTCCTTCTGTTTCACCTCGAGCAGAATCGTGTCACCCGGATACACGGGATTGCGAAAGCGCACGTCGCTGATCTTCGCGATCAACGGCACGCCTTCGCCCGGCTTGGCGCCCGCGGCCCGGGCCTTCAGCGCCATGTAGCAGGCGGCAGTCTGGAAAACCGCCTCGCAGAGCAGCACGCCCGGCGTGATGGGCGCACCAGGATAATGGCCCTTGTAGAAATCCTCTTCCGCCCGCCAAGTCCGGCGGGCCACGAGCCCCGCCTCGTCATGACTCACGATTTCGTCCACAAAAAGGAACGGTGGCCGGTGCGGGATGAGTTCAGTGACAGAGGTCATCAGGAAAGGGTTGATTCAGCGGGTGCGCGGCCGGTCCGAGGGCAGAGCGCAAAACATCAGGTCGCAATTGCTGCGGCGCGAGCGCGTTTCTCGCCATGCAGCTGCTGGTCGATCTTGTTGGCGACAATCACGCCGTAGTTAATCGTGCCGAGCCAGCCCGACATGATGATGCCGACCGATCCAGCGTGATAGAGCCCGGGCAGTTGCTCCGGTAGGTCCATGGAAACCTTCAGACCTTCGAACTTCGTCCCAAATGAGGTGCCGCCGAAATGGGTCGTGTACCGTTCGATCGTCCGCGGCGTGGCGGCCTCCTTCCAATCGATCTTCGCGCTCACGCCCGGAATGTATTTCTCCAGCGCGGCCACCGACTCGTCGATTAACCGCTGCTTTTCCCGTTCGTATTCATCCTCGGGGAGCGACTTCCAATCGCCATACTGGCCGTTGAGGGAAACCACCACGGTGTAGCGATCCGAGCCCGGCCGCGTGTCGGGATAGTAAACCGAGAACGTCCGGCTGGTGGTGCGGAAATCCGTCAGCTCTTGGCTGCTGAACCTGGGGTTGGCCGAAGTAAAAACCAAATCGCCGATATGCGGGATGGTTTCGCCCTTGCGAATGCCGAGATAGACCTGGCACGAGCTCGAATTGATCCGGACGGCGCGGGCGGTCTCCAGGTATGCGGACGGAAAATTTTCCTCCCCGCCCAATCGAAAGATCGTGTTCTTGAGGTTGGCGTTTGAAAGCACTGCCTTGGCGCGGACGACGCGACCGCTGCTCGCGACAATCCCCGCGGCCACTTTCCGACCGGCGCGTTCTTCGACCAGGACCTTCTCGACCAGCACTTTCTTGCGCACCTCCACCCCGTTCCGCTTCAGCTCAGCGATCATTTTTTCAATCAGCAGGTCGGAGCCGCCCCGGAACGTGTAGACGCCCGCCCCCATGAAGTTCGAGAACACGATGCCGTAGGTGATCGCCGGGTCGTCGAGCGTGGAGCCATTAGCGTAAGCGATCGGTTCCATCAGCAGCCGTTTCACGTCGTCGCGCCCTGGGAAAAACCGTTCCAGCATCTCCCCGGTGGTCTCCGGGTTGTTGTCGTAGAAATTCATCGAGCGGAGGTGCTCGTAGAATTTCTCCACGTGCGCCCGATCCAACTTGAATTGCTCGACCAGGACGCGCGTGTAGTCCTCGCGGGTGAAGGTCGTCCAGACATCCATCTGCGGATTTACGAACCGGATGTCCTTCAGCGGCACGATCGAATCGGCAATTTCCTTCGTCCAGTACTTGCGGCACGACTTGATCATCCCGACGGGAAAGCCGTGCAGCGAGATGTCGAAGATGTGTCCGCCCTTGCGGGTGAACCACGTCGCCAGTCCGCCGAACTGGTAATGGTGTTCGAGCAGCAGCACGCGATGGCCCGCCTTGGCCAGCACGTTGGCCCCGGTCATCCCGCCCAGCCCGCTGCCGATGACAATGACGTCATACTCGTCGGCGACGCCTTTGAGCCAGTCGTAAGCCATGAAAGTCGCCACTGTGAACGGTCGCGCTGCTCGAACGCAACGAGAACCGTTCAAAGTTATTTTCTCCACGGAAAAGCCCCGCGCCTCGCCGGTCTGGCAAGTTCTCCACGATCACGCCGCCACGGTGCCCGGGCTTCCCGCCCGACGCCGCCACCGCCATCGAGGCATTCCTCGAGTTTTTTGAGCCTGTGGCGGACAAATTCAAACGAAATCACACTTGCGTTTAGTCATACCAAACGTCATTAGGATGACCTATGGTAAAGCGCCGCTTTTGGATCGAACGCGTTGAGCAGGAGTGGCGCCGCCGCTCCATCCTCTGGTTGCGGGGCGTGCGCCGCGCGGGCAAGACCTCGCTGGCCCAGTCCCTCGCGGTCGTCGAGTATTTCGACTGCGAACTGCCGCGCGTCCGGCGGGCCATGGAAGACCCGGAAGCCTTCCTGCAAGGGCTGCGCGGCAAACGGGTGGTCCTCGACGAAGTGCATCGTCTGCCCAATCCCTCCGAATTGCTCAAAATCGCCGCCGACCACTTTCCCACCGTTCGAATCCTGGCCACCGGCTCCTCGACGCTCGGCGCGAGCAGCCGCTTTCGCGACACGCTCGCCGGGCGCAAGTCGGAACTGTGGCTCACCCCGATGATCGAGGCGGATTTGGCTGACTTTGACGCCACCGATCTCCCGCATCGCCTGCTGCATGGCGGCCTCCCGCCCTTCTTCCTATCGCCGGAACCGCCCGAGCGCGATTTCCAGGAATGGATGGATGCCTACTGGGCCAAGGACATCCAGGAGCTCTTCCGCCTGGAACGCCGCGCTTCCTTCCAGCGCTTCGTGGAACTTCTTTTGGCCCAGAGCGGCGGTATTTTTGAGGCGACCAGATTCGCCGCGCCGTGCGAAGTCAGCCGCACCACCATCACGAACTATCTCGCCGTTCTCGCCGCCACCTCCGTGGCCTTGGTGCTGCGGCCGTTCAGTTCCCGCCGCAGCAACGAAATCATCGCCGCCCCCAAAGTCTATGGCTTCGACACTGGCTTCGTTTGCGCCTATCGCGGTTGGACCAGCCTGCGGCCCGACGACTTGGGACACCTCTGGGAACACTACGTCCTCAACGAGCTCACGGCGCAGCTTCAGCCCGCCGACCTGCGTTACTGGCGGGACAAGCAAGGTCACGAAGTGGACTTGATATGGCTGCCGCGCGGGAAAAGTCCGGTGGCCATTGAATGCAAATGGTCCGCTCGTGAATTCAATCCGGCGAACCTGCTGGTCTTCGGCCGCCTTTATCCCAAGGCAACATTGCTGGTGACGGCCCCCGACGCCCGGCCTGCCTTCACTCGAAATTACAACGGCATCGAAGTGCAATTCCTGACCCTCGATCGTCTCGTCGCACGCATCGCAGGCAAGTGAGGATGCCGGGAAAACCTCAGGCCTTACCATTTACCTTCGGGTGAACGCGCCGATTCACCGAGGCTGAAAAAGGTAAAAGGTAAAGCCTGAGGTGTTCCCGCGCACCCTTCCGGCCGACGACGGGGTGGATGCCCCCCAGCGAACGATCCGACGGGGTCAGGCGGCGGGTCAGGCCGCAACCTCAGGGGCGATCGGCTTGGCATTAACTGTCTTGAGAACGGCAACTCTTGGATATTTTCAGCAGGAAAAGTGAGGCCGCTTCGCGGACGCCAAACACTTCCGCATCAGCCGCGTCGGAATTCATCGGGAATCCTGACTCAATGAAAGTGAGGAATTGAATACCGTGCTGCAGTCCAAGAAGAGTCATCCTATCCAGCAGCCACGGAGTCGCAGGTTCAGGAGCGCGGAATCCAAGGCTGCATTGTGCGTCATGGCCATTAGCGAAGTCTCCTCGGCGTGTTGCCTCACCTAATTTTCTTACCAATTGCC
>JBKJRG010000596.1:0-7220 GCA_046594805.1 Opitutaceae bacterium
CCCTCCCCTGGTTATCCTTCGGCGCGTCCGTCGCGAGGACGCTGCCGGAGGGTTCGTGCCGCGCGCTGCAATGCAGGTCGCCCTGGTATTCGCCGGTGATCTTGATGGCCATTCGCGAAGAATTGACGGGTCGAGGCCGGCGGCAACTCCGGAAAGTTCGAGCCTCTTTCCGGGGGGTGGGGGCTGGCTCTCCGAGCTGCCCTGGGTTCAAGCGCCGAATCGAATCTCAACCGCGATTCAGCCCACAACCCAGGCCGGCTCGGAGAGCCAGCCCCACCCCCAGCAGAGTTTACCCACAAAGATTGCGGGATCGGCAATGTGCGCCTACAAAGACATGAACCGCATCCACCGAGTCGCCGGCACGTCTTAGCTCCGGCGCGTAAAGCCTCACTTTCGATCCATGATCTTTTCCCTGAAATTCCGTGCCGCCCTGTTGAGCGGTGCCGTCCTCGCAACGTCGGGCTATAGGGCCGCCGCCACCACCGACTGGCCGCAATGGCGCGGCTCCGACCGTACGGGGGTCTCCAAGGAAACTGGGCTGCTCACGACCTGGGCGGCCAGCGGCCCCAAGCGCGTGTGGCTTTATGAAAAGGCCGGCAGCGGATATTCCGCCCCCGCCATCGTGGCAGGAAAATTCTACACGGTCGGCACGCGCGCCAATCAGGAGGTTCTCCTCGTGCTCGATGCCAACACCGGGAAAGAACTCTGGACCGCCAACCTCGGCGCGATCCTCGATAACGATTGGGGCGATGGTCCGCGCGGCTCGCCTACCGTCGACGGCGACCGGGTTTTCGCCCTGAGCGGCACCGGCAATCTCGTCTGCGTCAGCGCGGCAGACGGAAAGGTGCTTTGGCAGACCACCATGACGAGTCTCGGTGGCCGCAAGCCCAACTGGGGCTACACCGAGTCGGTCCTGGTCGACGGCGAACTGGTCCTGTGCACTCCGGGTGGCGCCAAGGGGACGGTGGCGGCCCTCGACAAAAAGACCGGCCAGGTGCGGTGGCAGTCGAAGGAGTTTACCGATGCCGCGCACTATTCCTCCATCGTGCCCGCGCGGATCAACGACACCGCCCAGTACGTCCAACGGACGGAAAAAACGATCGCGGGCCTCGCCGCCGCCGACGGCAAGCTGCTGTGGGAAACCTCGTTCCCCGGCCGGACCGCGGTGATTCCCACTCCGCTCGTGCGGGGCAACGAGATTTATGTCACCGCCGGTTACGGCGCCGGCTGCAAAATGGTGCGCATCGAGGCGGACAACAAAGTGACCACGGTGTACGAAAACAAGGTGATGAAAAACCACCACGGCGGCGTGGTCCTGGTGGGTGAGCACATCTACGGGCACGCCGATCACGCGTGGGTGTCGCAAAACTTCAAGACGGGAGCGGAAGCTTGGAATCACCGCGGCTTGGGCAAGGGTGCGGTGGGTTCCGCCGACGGCATGCTTTATTGTTTGGAAGAAACCAGCGGCACCGTCGCCTTGGTCGAAGCCTCGCCGCAAGCGTGGAAGGAACACGGGCGGTTCAAGCTGGATCCTCAATCCAAGATTCGCAGTGCGCGGGGCAAGATTTGGACCCATCCAGTCATTAGCAACGGCAAGCTCTACCTTCGTGACCAGGACCTGATTTACTGCTTCGACGTCAAGGCGCCGTAGGCGAGTACATGCGTCAGAGGGAAAATCAGGAAGCCAGGGAACCAGGAGCAGGCTATCAGCAAGGCTTCCTGGCTTCCTGGTTTCCTGCTTCAAACGATCCCGGGCCTAACGCGCTCCTCCAGAGTGATAAAGCGGATGGAACCTCCGCGCTGTCGGGTTTG
Source organism: Opitutaceae bacterium (assembly GCA_046594805.1). Taxonomy (GTDB): domain Bacteria; phylum Verrucomicrobiota; class Verrucomicrobiia; order Opitutales; family Opitutaceae; genus ER46. The sequence continues at coordinate 1,813 of JBKJRG010000596.1, forward strand.
TTCGCGCCCGGCAGGGAGCTGCAATCTTTACATTGGCACCCTGCCGTTGATTCTGTCGGCACGATGGAACTGCCTCAGCCACCTTCGCTGTTTGCGCGGTCACAACGCGCGCGGGGGGGCATTGTCTTCGGCGCTCTCTGCCTCGCTCGGGTTTGCGCTGCCGTGGCGCCCCCGCCGGTTCCCGAGAACGACGAGGCCGGGCGCAACCGCCTGCAGTTTTTCGAAAATGAGGTCCGTCCGATCCTGATCGCGCGGTGCCACGAATGCCACGGCGAGAAGAAGCAGAAGTCCGGCCTGCGACTTGACCACATTTCGACCATGCTCAAGGGCGGCGAAAGCGGCCCGGCGCTGGTACGCGGCAAACCGGAGGAATCGCTGCTCGTCACCGCGATTCGGTACAAGGATCCCGACCTGCAGATGCCGCCGGACGACCCGTTGCCGGCGAGCGAGGTTGCCATCCTCGAAAAATGGATCGCGTTGGGTGCCCCCTGGCCGGCCGGGGACGTGGCGCGCAGCTCGAAGGCCCCGCGGGATGAATTTGGCTTCACGACCGAGGATCGCAGCTTCTGGTCGTTTCAGCCTCTTGCCCAACCGAAGCCCCCCACCCTGGCCCATCCCGCCGCCGCGCGCTGGGCGACGACCGAGCTCGATCGCTTCGTCGCCGCCCGGCACGTGGAACTTGGTTTGCAGCCCGCGCCCGCGGCGGATCGGAGTGAGCTCGCGCGCCGGGTTTACTTCGACGTGCACGGCCTGCCACCGACGCGGGCGCAACTCGACTCATTCGTCAATGACCCGGCGCCGGACGCCTACGCGCGGCTCGTCGACTCATTGCTCGCCAGCCCGCGCTACGGCGAGCGTTGGGCCCAGCACTGGCTCGACCTGGTGCGCTACGCTGAGAGCGATGGCTATCGCGCCGACGCCTTTCGTCCCGGTGCCTGGCCTTATCGCGACTACGTGATCAACAGCCTCAACGCCGACAAGCCCTACGATCAATTCGTGCGGGAGCAGCTGGCTGGCGATGAAATCGCCCCGGACAATCCGGAGGTCCTCATCGCGACGGCCTACCTGCGCAATCCGGTGTACGAATGGAACCAGCGCGACGTCCGCGGCCAGGCCGAGCTGATCGTGGACGACCTGGCCGCGAATGCGGGCGAGGTCTTTCTCGGGCTCAGCATCGGCTGCGCCCGCTGCCACGACCATAAATTCGATCCGATCCTCCAGAAGGATTATTTCAGCCTGCGGGCGTTTTTCGAAAACGTGCTCTGGCGGACCGACCGCTGGCTCGCCACGGCGGACGAGGAGGCGAAGCACGCCGCGCAACAAACGGCCTGGCTGGAGGCCACGGCGAAAATCCGCGAGGAGCTGGACGCGCTGACCGGCCCCGCGCTGGATAAAAACGTCAAGCGGGCGCATGGGCGTTTCACCGACGACATCAAGGCGATGATGGCGAAACCGCCCGCGGAACGCGATCCGATGGAGCAAATCCTCGCCGTGATGTCCGAGCGCCAGCTGCAATACGAGCGCGACAACTTCGATCCGCAAAAAGTGCTGAAGACTCCCGAGGAGAAGGCACGTTACAAGGAACTGGAAGCGGAGCTCAAAAAATTCGATGCGCTGAAACCGAAGCCCTTGCTCCCGGCCTTCATTGCCACCGACACCGGCCGAACCGCTCCGCCGACGAAGATGAAAACGCGCAAAGGCGAGCGGGAGGTTGCCCCGGCGTTCCTGACGCTGCTGGATCCGGTGGAGCCGAAGATCGCGCCGCTGCCCGATTCCACCGGCCGGCGCAGCGTGCTCGCGGCGTGGATCACGCGCCCGGACAATCCGCTGACGAGCCGCGTGATCGTGAACCGCGTCTGGCAGCATCACTTTGGGCGCGGGCTCGCGGGTGTCCCGAACGACCTGGGCCGGCTGGGCGAGCGCCCCACCCACCCGGAGCTGCTGGACTGGCTCTCCGGACGGCTGGTGGCGAGCGGCTGGCGGCTCAAGCAATTGCATCGGGACATCCTGCTCTCCGCGACTTACCGCCAGACCGCGCGCATCCAGCCCTCGGAGACGGCGGCCCGGGTGGATCCCGCGAACAAGTTTCTCTGGCGCTTCAGCCCCCGGCGGCTCGATGCCGAGCAGGTGCGCGACGCCGTGCTGGCGGCGAGCGGCGAACTCGACCTGACCGCCGGCGGTCCGTCGCAGGACGCCGGCTCCTCGGCCCGTCGCGCGGTTTACACGATCAAAAAACGCAACAACCAGAACGACCTGTTGCGCGCCATGGATGCCCCGGCCGGCTTCAGCAGCATCGCTGACCGCCAGGGCACCTCCACCCCGCTCCAGGCGTTGCTTTTCCTGAACGGGGACTGGATGCTCGCCCGCTCGCGCACGCTCGCCAAACGCGCGCCGGAGATCGATTCCGCCTGGCGGGCGACCCTCGGCCGCGCGCCCTCGGCCGACGAACAGCGGCTGGCCGAGCATTTTCTCGCCGCGCAGCAGGACGCCGCGGCCGGACCGGCCGGGCCACTCGTGCTGGTGCCGGAATCCGGGATGGCCGCAGCGCCCGGGCGCTTTCACGAGAATACGCCGCATGAGCGCGTGCTCATCCGCAACGCGCCGAAAGAAGGCGACGAATTCACCGTCGAGGCCGTGATCACGGCGGACAGCGTCGACGCCGCGGCGGCGGTCCGCACCATCGTGTCGCGCTGGACGGGCGAGAAGAGTTCACTGGAATCCCACGGCTGGAGTCTCGGCCTCACCGGCCAGAAGTCCGCGCATAAACCGCTCAACCTGATTCTGCAATTGGTCGGGGAGGACGATAACATGAATACCGCGTACGAGGTCGCGCCCTCGGGCATCATCCTCAAGCTGGGCACGTCCTACCATGTGGCGGCGAAAGTTTCCTGTGCCGAGGGCACTGTGACCTTCGTGGTGCAGGAACTCGGAAGTCCCCCGAGCGAACGCCGCACGGCGACGGTGAAGCATTCGATTGCCGGCAAGCTGGGCACGGGCCAGGCCACGCCGGTCATTGGCGGAATCTTTCGCCGCAGCCCCCACCAGTTCGATGGCCGGATCGAGGCCGTGCACATCACGTCCGGTCTCGTCGCCCACGAGGCGCTCTCGCCCGAGCCGGCGCGTTGGCCTTCCGCGGGCGCAATCGTGTGGGACGCGAATCGGCCTGATTCGGACGGCTTCGAATGGACCGGGAGCGCCGCGAGTTCCGAGAGCGCCGATCCCCGCGAGCGCGCCCTGGCCGACCTGGCGCACGTGCTGTTGAATTCGAATGAGTTTATCCACCTGCACTGAGGCGTGAACCCACCGCTCCACGAATTTCAAAGTAGCGGAACGCGTGAGCGTTTCGTGGTTGCGACGAAAGGCTCACGCCTTTCGCTATGCTGACGGTCCGCCTTTCCGCCATGCCCTGTAACGCCATCGACCTCCCGACCTCCCGCCGCCAGTTCCTGCAAACCGCCGGCTGCGGGTTCGGCGCGGTGGCGCTCTCGGCGTTGCTTGGGCAGCGGGTGTTCGGGGCGCAAGGTGCCGTCACGGAAGCCGCCGCCAAGATCCCGCAGCGCACCGGCCGAGCGAAGAACGTCATTTTCCTTTTCATGGAAGGCGGCCCGAGTCACCTCGACACCTTTGACTACAAGCCGCTGTTGAATCAGCTCGCGGGCCAGAAGCTCCCCGCAAGTTTCAAGGAGCCCATCCTCGCCATGGGAGAAGCGGGCAACCCGATTCTCGGCTCGTCTCGCGCGTGGCAGCAGCATGGCCAGAGCGGGCTCTGGGTCTCGGACTGGTTTCCGCACGTCGCCGCGCATGCCGACGATCTCGCGGTGATCAAATCCTGCGTTTCCGACGGCATCAATCACGCCGGCGGCGTCTGCCAGATGAACACCGGCTCCGTCTTCGGCGGCCGCCCCTCGCTGGGCGCCTGGGTCTCCTACGGCATCGGCACGGTGAACCAAAATTTGCCGGGCTTTGTCGTGATCAAGGACAGCGAAAAGGAAGTCATCAACGGGCCGCGCAATTGGGGCACCGGGTTCATGCCCGCGGTGCACCAGGGGGTGGAGTTCAGCGCGGACGGCGTGCCCATCCGCAACTTGGATACGCCCAAGGGCATGTCCGCGACCCGGCAGCGCGCCAAGCTCGACCTGCTCGGCCAGTTGAATGGGATGCATGCCGCACCACGCGCCGACAACACGGAACTGGAGGCCCGGATTCGGAGTTACGAGCTGGCCTACCAGATGCAGGCGGCGGCGCCGGGCGTCGTCGATCTGCGCCAGGAGACCGCGGCGACCAAGCAGCTCTACGGCCTCGACCGGAAAGAAACCGCAGTCTTCGGCCGCAACTGCCTGCTCGCGCGTCGACTGGTGGAAAACGGGGTGCGGTTCGTCCAGTTGTACAGCGGCGCCGGCAGCGGCTGGGACAGCCACACCGCGCTCGAGGCCAACCACTCGCGGCTCTGTCAGTCCGTCGATCAGCCGATCGCGGCGCTGCTCACCGATCTGAAAGCCCGCGGTCTGCTCGACGAGACGCTCGTGATCTGGGGCGGCGAGTTTGGCCGGACGCCGATGAGCGAGCAAAACGGCGGCCGGGATCACAACCCGACGGGTTTCACCATGTGGATGGCCGGCGGCGGCGTGCGCGGCGGCCAGAGTGTCGGCGCCACGGACGACCTCGGCCTCTACGCGGTGAAGGACAAGCTGCACGTCCACGATTTGCATGCGACCATCCTGCACCTGCTCGGGATGGATCACACCAAGGTGATTTATCATCACCAAGGCCGGCCGGAGCGGATCGATCTCAACGAAGGCCGCCCGTACAGTCGGATTACGACCTGAGAGGTTCACGCGCGAACGGACCGAGCCGGCCATCAACCGATTGCATCGGAAGTAGCCTTGGCGTTCGCGGCAGTTCGCATTAGGTTGCGCGATGCATATGTTGGGACGCGACTGGACTGATCCGGAACTAGAGAATGCCTTGCTTCAAATCATGGTGGAATACCTGACCCTGAAAGTCGGGCAGCCGTCGCGCTACGGTCCGGGATCGCTACCCCAGCCTCGTGATCGTCGGCGTCCGCCCCTGCGGTCGCGACGACGCAGAGTCTGAATTAGGTAGCGGAACGCGTAAGCGTTTCGCGCGCTAGCCGGCATTGCGCTTTTTCGATGGTGTCGATCCGCCGGGCCCACAGAGTGGACGCACCCCATGAATCCCTCATCACTCTCCCGTCGCCGCTTCCTCGCCACCACCGCGACCACCGCCGCCATCCTGGCCGCCCCACGAGTCCTGACCGCCCAGAAGTCCGCCCCCAAACAGCTCGTGGTGGGCACCGGCGCCCACCGTTACGAGGTGCTGCACGACTGGGCCAAACTTCCGTCCCACTACTCCTGGCAGACGACGCACAATGTCGCCGTCGACCGCGA
>JBKJRG010000623.1:0-3799 GCA_046594805.1 Opitutaceae bacterium
CCCGCGTTGCGCTTGCTGCGCGGGGTTTCTCGTGGGCCGCATGCCATGTCGCACCTGTCCGATGGCAATCAACGCCGGCAGGGCGTAGCTGACCACCGGAAGTTGCAAGGCGCCGAACCACCGTTGCGGCAGCGCCGCGACCTCAAAGGGAAGCTGTCGCACGTGCCGCCAGGCTTCGTGCACCGGGCCCAGCCGCCCGGCGAGCGCGCACATGGTCAGGATGGGAATGGAAAAAGTCCGATCGCTTCCGTAGCGGCGCTCGATCGCGCGGACCAGCGCGGCCGGTTCCAGGGAGCCGGCCGCCCGCTGGAGCCATTGCTCGGCGGCCGCCACGGATTCCTCCGCACCTGGCTGGTGGCCGGTGCGAAGACCCAGTGCCGCCCAGACCAGCGTCGTGGTGCTGAGGTTGCTCGGACTTTTTTTCGTGTCGCCCCATCCGCCATCGTTGTTCTGGTGCGCGATCAGCCACGTGTAACCGCGATCGACACAACCGCGCAGCCGCTGCATCGCCGGGGGATCGCCGCGGGCGGCGATGGTCAGGGCGGTCACGGCCGTGGCGGTGGACAAGGCACTGCCCGACAACTCGCCGGCCCACCCCCCGCCGGGATTCCGCTCACGCAGCAACGCCGCAACGGCCTTGCCTCGCGCCTGTTCGAGCCGCGCCCGGAACGTCGCGTCGAACCTGCCATGCATCGTCGCCGCCGCGCCGGCGGGGAGGGAAACACTCATGGGTCGTCACCCCGCTCCCCGCCTCGTGGCCGGAGAGGTCAGCGCCGGTTCAATTTGAACCATGGCTCGCAACACGTCGTCCCAAGCCGCGGCCGGAGTCAGCCAGCCGCCGCTCACCCGCAAGACCCGGGCTGCCTCACTCGCGTTCAAACCCATCGCAGTCAGCACATGCGACGGATGTTCCGAGCCGCTCGCGCACGCCGATCCGGTCGAGACGGCGAATCCCGCCTTGTCCAGCTTTACGACCCAGCGCTGCCGGCAATCGCCCTCCGGCATCACCACGCTGCTCGTGTTCCACAGACGATCCACTCCCGCCCCATTGACCCGCACCGCCGGCAGCCCGGCCAGCAGTGCCCGCTCGAACCGATCCCGCGTCGCGCGTCCTTGCCGATCGCCACCACCGGCGATCTGCTGCTCGCACCATTCCAGCGCGGCGAGCATGGCCAGGATGCCGGGAACGTTTTCGGTGCCGGCCCGGCGGCCGCCCTGCTGCTTGCCGCCCCGCAGCGACGGAAACAGCCGGGTATCGCGCGGACATTTCAGAAAGCCCACCCCCCGCGGACCGCCAAACTTGTGAGCGCTCCCGGTCACGAAATCACACGCGCCCAAGCCGGCCGCCCGCAGCCGGCCGCACCATTGGGTCGCGTCGCATAGGAAGGGAACGCCGTGCGCCGCGCAGAGTTCGCGCGCCTGCCGCCACGGCTGCAGCACGCCGGTTTCGTTGTTCGCCGCCATGATGGCGACCAGCGCAGGCCGTTCCCGGCCGAGGCGGCTTTCCAGCCAATCGAGTTGAGTCACGCCCCGGTGATCGACGGGGATGAAGTGCAGCCGGGCGCGAAAAAGATGTCGGGCGCTTTCGATCACCGCGGGATGTTCGAGGGCGCTGACCCAAACGGGCGCGGCAACCTCGGCCCCGGCCACGGCGTGGTGCAGCACGGCATTGCACGCTTCGGTGGCTCCGCTCGTCCAGACGAGATCCTCCGCCGGACAACCGAGCAGCCCGGCCAGACGCTGCCGCGCGACATCCAACGCCCCGTCCGCCCGTGAGCCCAGCCGGTGCGGACTCGAGGGATTGCCCGGGTAGCGTTCCTCCGCGTCCAGCCACGCGTTCCGCGCTTCCGGCAGCAACGGTGAGGTGGCGTTATGATCGAGGTAGGTCACGGTGGGTCTTGTTCTGCCTTGAACCGCGGCCAAGTCCAGTTTCGGCCAATCCAGCGTTCCGGTCGCACCCCATTCGGCTTTGCCTCCTTGCCATGCGCCGGCATCAGGGAACACTGCGGCCATCCGGCATGGACGACGCCAAATCCAAGACGTTATTTTTCAAACGCTCCAATTTCGCGACTCATCTGCCGGCCGATGCGCTGTTTTCGCCCTCTCATTACTGGATGGCCCGCGAGCCTGACGGAATTTGGCGCGTGGGATTTTCGAAATTCGCCGTGCGGATGCTGGGTGACCTCGTGGATCAGGCTTTCGAAATACCCGAGGGAACGCCCGTCCAACCCGGAAAAATTGTGGGCTGGATCGAGGGGTTCAAGGCCATCAGCGACATCTATTGCGTGATCGACGGCATCTTTCATGGCGGCAATCCGTCACTCAAAGGGCAGCTCGATCAGATCAACCAGGCTCCTTATGGCGCGGGATGGCTGTATCGGGCCGCCGGCGAACCGGATCGAAACTGCATGCCCGCCGTCGATTACATCAATCTCCTGAACGCAACCATTGACCGGATGCTCGCGCAGTCGAAGGATCCGCCGCCATCAGCAGAAACATGAGTTCCCCCTCCAAACCAAGCGGCACAGCGCCGCCCGCGCGCTACATCATGATCGGCGGCTTTCTCGGCGCCGGCAAGACGACTGCCGTTGCCCGTCTCGCGGCCGCCTTGCACGAGCGGGGCTTCCGGGTGGGTCTCATTACCAACGATCAGGGCAGCGGATTGGTGGACACCGCGGTGCTTCGGGCGCGCGGCTTCGCGACCGAGGAGATTCCGGGCGGCTGCTTTTGCTGCCGCTTCAATTCACTCGTGGACGCGGCCAGCAAGCTCACCGCGTCCACCTGTCCGGATGTCTTCATCGCCGAACCGGTGGGCAGTTGCACGGACCTGGTCGCGACGGTGACGTATCCGTTGCGCCGCATCTACGGCAGCCGGTTCACCATCGCGCCGCTCAGCGTGATGCTCGATGCGCAACGCGCGCTCCGGGTCTTTGGCCTGGGGCAAGGCCGCGCGTTTTCGGACAAGGTGCTCTACATCTATCGCAAGCAGCTCGAAGAGGCGGATCTCATCGTCGTCAACAAATCCGACACCGTCACGCCCGCGGAGCTGGCCAGCCTGCGCGAAGCGTTGGGGCGCGAATTCCCCCACGCCGAGGTGCTGTCCGCTTCCGCCCGGCAAGGTGATGGCGTGACCGAATGGTTCGAGCGCCTCCTGGCCAGCGAACAAGTCGCGCGCCGGGCGATGGAGGTGGACTATGAAATCTACGCCGACGGCGAGGCCCTGCTCGGCTGGCTCAACGCGACCCTTCAGCTCGAGGCGGCCGCCGAATTCGACGCCAACGCCGTGCTCGAACGCCTGGCGCGGGATATTCAAGCGCGCCTCGATGCGGCGGACGGCGAGGTGGCGCATCTGAAGATGACGTTTAGTCCGGACGGCGGGCTGAACGACATCGCGGCGGTGAACCTCGTGCGCAGCGATTTCGTGCCCGAGCTGTCCCTGCGCCTCGAAGCCGGCTGCACGGCCGGACAGTTGATTCTCAATCTCCGTGCCGAGGCCGCGCCGGACACATTGAAGGCAGCGGTCGAGTCCGCCCTCTCCGCCCTTCCCGGCAATTTCCCCGGACTGCGGGCACGGCTGGACCATCTCGAACATTTCCGACCCGGCAAACCGCAACCGACCCACCGCTTCCTCTCTCCGGCGTGAGAATGGTTTGGTCCCACCACCGACGATGACGCCCGCAATTCCCGGAATTCTTTATTGCAACTGCACCTACGCGCAGATCATCGATCCGGCGGTCAAGGCCGCGGTGCTCCGGCAGCTGGCCGATTCCGGCCAGTCCTTTGAAGCGGTGGCCGATTT
>JBKJRG010000809.1:0-4088 GCA_046594805.1 Opitutaceae bacterium
CGTTGCACTCTCCTGCCCTCCGTGTCGACCCGCCGCGCTCGTCCCTAAATCCGTTGTTTTTCCGTCGTCCCTCTGAGCAAATCCACGTGAGCGACGAACCCCGAGTTCGTCTGGCGCTCGGCCAACAGCTCCTGGACCATGGTGCCGATTCGCAGCCATTCATCGTAGAGCAGGAAACGATCGGCCCCTGCGGCCAGTGCCGGCTGGGTCCGGTCAATGCCGGAAACCATCACGATGGGAACGGAGATATCGGCCTCGCGAAGTTTTTCGACCAGCTCCGTGCCCAACATCTCGGAGGTGCGATGACTGACAATAGCTGCCAGACCGCCGCGCCGCGCCGTCTCAATCGCGCTCTCCCCATCTTGCGCCTCGAGGATGATTGCACGCGGGAATTTCCGGAGGAGACATTTCACCAGCAGAAACCGGCTGTCGCCATTGTGGTCGACCACGAGGAAGTTGAGAGGTGAGTCGGACATGGGTGAACTGGCTAATGAGTGGCGCGACTTAGTTTCGGCCGAGGCGCAAAAATTTCGCGAAGTCTCTCGTTGTGGGTGATAACCCCAAGGGGTGGCGGGGCAGGAACTACTTGTCGCACGATTCTGGTGTGCCTCCCCGCCCTTGGCCCCGCCCATTTGCACCTGACGCTGCTCCGCTGCGAACCACCGCGTGCACCACGCACTTTGTAATCATGGATCGGCGAACGCACTTGATGGGGAAATCACGGGCGTTGCTTACGCTTGCGGCATTGACGAGACGCGCGATGTTCCCGCGGATGTGCGGATTCTTTTCGGCGAGCGGCTTCGCCCGCGGGTATCAACCCACATCCAATGAAACTGCGCCCGAAATCATTTTGAAAATTTGCATCCGTATCGTCATCGACAAGACGATAAGCGAAGACTTATTTCCTCTGCGCAGAAAGCGCAGCGCGCAAGGTCCTGCGGCACGATGAAGCGTAAGCGATCCAACTTATTTCCCAACCTCCTGCAGCCATGAATAAAAACTTCCTGGGCCTCGCTTGTTGCTGGCTCGCCGTGTTGCTCGCTCCCGCCTTGCCGGCGCAAACGCCTCCGGTACCCGCCGGGCCGCGGGTCGCCGCTGATGCCTTCCTGCTCGACACGTTCACCGTTTCGGCGAGCGACGTGTCCGGTTACCGCGCCATCAACTCCGTCTCGGGCACGTTGATCAAGACGCCGCTCGATAAGCTCCCGATCTCAATCCAAGTCGTGACGGACGAGCTGATCCGCGATCTTGCGGTGTTCAAGGTCGAGGACGCCATCCGCTACACGTCTGGCGTCGGGCTCCAGGGCCGCAACGAAGGCGTCGGCACGCGGGAGCACTTCACCATCCGGGGTTATTCCACCAGTCTCCTGCTGCGCAATGGAGTGCCGTTCAACACCGCAACCGATACCGCCTCCATCGAACGAATCGAGATCGTCAAAGGCCCTTCCGGCGTGCTCTTCGGTGTTTCGGATCCCGGTGGCCTCATCAATTACGTGACCAAGCAGCCGATGGGCAAGCGCTTCGCCCGCATCCGGCAGACCTTCGCAAGTTACGATGGCTATCGCACGGAGTTGGACCTGAACCAGCCGCTGAACCCGTCGGGGACACTTCTGTTTCGGCTCCCCGCCGTCTACACGAAAGAAGATTCGTGGTGGCGTTTCGCGCACTGGGAGCGCGTGTACTTGAATCCCGTGGTGGCATGGATGCCCCTCCCGGACACGCGCATCACGGTGGAAGGCAATTATCATAAACAAGACGGGATTCGCCCGCGCAATGGCACGCCGTTCCGGGCCGGCTTCGTCGGGTTGGCCCAGCCGGAGCACCTCTTCGATGGCCCAAATCATCCGCCGTTCCTGTCGCCCGATCACAGCTATGACGGGTTGAACCGGAGTTTCACCGTGCGAGTGGACAAGGCCTTCTCCCAATCGCTGGCCGTCCAGGCCATTTACGAGCAGACGGATCTCAACTCGAACCAGTTTTCCACGTTGAACAGCGGGCCGACGCAACAGCCGAATCCGCCCTATACCCAGCGCGAGTTCGCCATCGCCGAGTACAACGGATCGGCCGTGGACACACTGCAGCTCTCTGCCGTCAAGAGCATCGATCTCCGCTGGAGCAAGCACCGCGTCTTGCTGGGATTTCGCCGAGTGCAAAACCGCGGCGGCTCGATAATCTATCGGTCGCTGGTCGAGAATCCGGTGAAGAACCTCACCAATCCGCATCCCGACCCCGCGGTGCAATTCTTCACGCGGCCGCGGGCGGCTTTCGACCCCCGCCGGACATCCGGGCTCGTGCAAGGCCGGGACTATGGATTGGTGACCAACAATCCCTTCGATCGGGATCCGTACTCGTGGTCCGCTTTTCTCACCGACCAGGCCACCTTTTTCGACGAACGCCTCCGGCTTCTCGGCGGCGTGCGTTATGATCGGATTCGTTCGGTGGATCGCACCCGGTACACGCCCCAGGCGGGCGTGAACTATGAGTTTAGGCGCGGGCTTACCGGCTATGCGATGTATTCGGAATCGTTCCGGCCCAATGGTCGATCTGACTCTCGCGATCCGAATTCGCCGTTCTTCGAGCCCGAGCAAGGCAAAGGCCGGGAGGTCGGGTTGAAGTTTAACGTGCTCGACGAGCGTCTCTCGGGTACGATCGCGCTCTTCGACATCACGCGGGCCAAGGTGCAGGTCACTGACGGCTCGCAGGCCGTGCTGGGCGGCAACGCCCGATCGCTCGCGGGTGAACAGAAGAGCCAGGGCGTTGAGTTGGACGTCGTTTACACGCCGACGCGCGCGCTCTCGGCAATCTTCGCGTATGCCTACCTCGATGCCCGCACCACCCAGGACAAAATCAGCGATCTTTCACCCGATGCGAATCGCGATGGGCGTCCGGACTCGATCGGAATGCAAAACGAAGCGGTGGCAAAGAACAGCGTCAGCCTCTGGCTGCGCTATCGCGTGCTGAACGGCGGGTTGAAACATCTGGGGCTGGGCTTCGGCGGCCAGTGGCGCCAAGGGCCGATTCTCCAGTTCCCCACCGGGAACCGCATATTCATGGTCCAGCCGGACGACACGTATCGATTCGATGCGGCGGTGTCCTACAAAATGACGCTGCTCCAGCGGGCGGTCGATCTGCAGATCAATGTGCAGAACTTCACCAACGAGCGGTACTGGGATCGGCGTGCGCAGTTCAATGCGCCGCGGATTTATCAGCTGACGGTCGGCACGGAGTTCTAATCCGGACGAGATCGCTGGCTGGGGAAAAACGGGAAGAATAAGGAAGACTAGTTTTCCTGTTACTGACTCCCGCTGGTTCCAAATCGTTTTAAGCCGAGAAATCCCACCGCATTTTTCGGCTGAGCCTGGGTGGCGAGGTCAGCCAGCACTTCACCAATCACGCTGGCAAACTTGAAGCCGTGCCCGCTGAACCCGGCGGCGAAGAACACGCGTTCGTGACGCGGATGCCGGTCGATGATGAAGTGTCCGTCCGGGCTGTTCGTGTAGAGACAGGTGCGGATCGCGAGCAGCGGCCCATCGCCGCCGGGCAGGTATTTCCTCAGACCGCCGCGAAATGTTTCCTCGTCGCCCGGTTGAATCTCGCGCGCGACCCGATCCGGGTCGGTCGGCTCGCGTGGTCCGTGGAGCGCGACCTTCAAGCCCGGGCTGTGGGTGATCATCGGAAAGCCGTAGTAAACGGATCCATCCAGCCGATCGATCATCCAGACGGGGAGCGTGCCGAGTTGGAATAGCTTCCAGTCGCGCGGCCACACCCAGCCCATCACCTGACGCGTGACCAGCAGTTCCACCCCCAAGTCCCGCACGAGCCGGCCGCTCCACGGGCCCCCGCTGAATATGACGCATGCGGCGCGATAGACGCCACGGTCGGTGGTCACGTTCACGCCCGCGGCGTCCGCCTCCCATGACCGCACCCCCTCGTGGCCGTGAATCTCGGCGCCGTGCCTCAACGCTCCCGTAACGAACGCCGAGATCGCCAGCTCAGGCAGGAGGAATCCCGCCTCCGGTTCCAGCAGGCCATGCCAGTCATCGGGCACCGTGAACTGGGGAAAGCGACGCGCCACCGCCGTGCGATCC
>JBKJRG010000889.1:0-13630 GCA_046594805.1 Opitutaceae bacterium
TCGACGGCGATGCTGACAGCACGGCGTCACCGGGTGACGGCATCCGCTTTATCGGCCTGCGCACGTTAAGGGCCTCCACGGATTATGGCGTCACCCGGTGACGCCGTGCTGTCAGCATCGCCGTCGAGCACGATGTTGCCATTCAAAGCGGTGAGATTCACCCGGACCTCGATACCATCGTTGGCATTAACCGTCACACTCCTGGGCCAGTAGCCACTTTCGTCGGAAAAGGTCACCGTACCACCCGCGTTGATCGTGAGTGAGCCGTTGTTTCGGTTGTTCAGGGATGATATCCCGCTCAGGACCACGTCACCCGTCAAATCCGTGGTATTTAGGGTGAGGCCCGCCGCCGTAATCCGGCCAAGTTCGTCATCGGTGAGCCGCAAATTCCCCGCAGCGAAGTTACCCACTCCCATGGATCGGCTGGCCGAGGCGGTGATGCTCGTCACCGCCGAGCCGCTGTTCAACCTGCCCGTCAATACGACATCTGCGGCGGTGATGTTCAACGCCGCGTTGGTGGTCGCCACCGTTCCGGTCACGGTCAGCGTGCCGGCGCCGTCGTTATTCTTGTCGGCATTGAGCGTGGTGATGCCCGCAGTGGTTAAGGTCCCCATGGTGACGCCGGTGTCGGACGTCAGCGTGAGGCCGCCGCCCGTCGTGCCGCTTCCGGCGACCGCGTTCGCCGCATGGATCACCGTCAAGCCCGCACCCGCCGCCTTGTTCAAAACAATCGTCGAGGCCGAGGTGGCCAAGGGAGCGGCGCTCGTGCCGACGGCGCCGAGGCCCGTGAAGTTCAGGGCCGTGCTTGCCGTGACCATACCGGTCGACTGGGTGAGTGCGCCGGCGTGATTAAACGTGACGGTCGAACCGCTCACGCTCGCCCCCAGGGCAAGGGCGTTCCCCGAATTGAAGGTGAGATTGCCGCTGCTGACGATCGCAGAGCTGACCGTCAGATTATTTCCCGCCGTCAGGGTAAGCGCGTTGAGCGATGAATTGTTGATGGCCCCGTTGACGACGATATTGCCCGTGCCGCTGCCTGCGGAGGTCGTGGTGATGATGACGTTGGCGATGGCGAGCTGCTTCAAGAGCGTGGAGTTCACATCGGTCACACCGGTGCCGATGAAAATCGTCGATGTGCCGTTGGCACCCCCGTCGAATACCCCGGCCGTAAACGCGCCAAAGGTGGGGGCGGCATCGGTCCCGGCGCCCGTGATCGTGATATCGGTGGGATCGAGCAGGAGCGTGCCGGTCGTCCCGGCGGGAGCCCGCAAATCGGCGAGACCGCGATAACCAAGAAATCCTTTGCCCGAGACTTCCGCGAAACCGCCATTGCCCCCCGCGGCGCCGCCCCGAGCGGAGATTGCGCCGCTGAAGAACGTGGAAACGTCAGACCAGACGATCACCCGGCCGCCGTCGCCCGCTACGGTGGCATCTGCGCGAATCGTCGCCCCTGCATCGATCACGGCGGTGCGGGCATTCAACACGGCCGCATTGTTTCCCTGATAGTCGCCGCCAATCAACGCGGTTCCGCCGCCGTGTGCGCCCGAGACATCAACCAGGGCCCCAGCGGACAGGTTGACCTTTTCACCCAGCACGCGGACTTCCCCGCCACGCGTTCCGTTGGCGCTGCTCGCGGCCAGAGTCCCGCTCGACCCGACTTCGCCGCCGTTGGCCACCAGCCACACCTGACCCCCGCGCGTGGCAGAGCCGGTCGCACGGACGACGCCGGAATTATTGATCGCCAGCGCGAAGGCGTTGCCGCCGGCGGCCTTCAGTTCCGCCGAGGCCGCGTTGATCACGCCCGCGTTGACGATCGTGCCGGGCAAGGAAGCCGCACGCACGAAAAGACGTTCACTGCCGCCGGTCGTGAGCAATACCTCGGAGCCCGCGGCCAACCCGGCAGTGCCGTTGGCCGCCGCGATCGTGCCGGCGTTTCTGACCTGTCGCGCGATCAGGAATACATCACCCCCGAGCGCATTGATCGCGCCGAGGTTGCTGACCGCGGCGGTCGAGTCGCCGGCGAAATGAAGATCCCCGCCGGCGAGAAAATCGTGGTTCGCGACATCGAGCGTCGACGCGAGGAAACCTGCGGTGTCGATCCGCGCGCCGGCGCCGATCAGGACGCCGTTGGGATTGATCAGGAAAACGCGACCGTTGGCCTCGAGCGTGCCGAGGAGATGCGACGGCCGGCCGGAAACGACGCGGTTCAACGTGGCACTGGCAGCGTCCGGCTGGACGAAGCGGGCGAATTCGCCCGCCCGAATCGAAAAATCCTGCCAGTCGACGATCGCGCGGCTGGAGCCTTGCGTAATCGTCAGGCCTCCGGGGCTGGCGGAAAAAACCACGGAACCGGCGGCCACCTGTCCGCCGGCTGGCTGGGCGGCCAGGTGCGCCGGGGGCAAGCCCGCGCACACGGTGACGAGCCATTGGAGAACGAGGCGGCTAGCGTGGAATCGGGTGCGCATGGGGCCGCGCCACTACATATTGCCGCCCCCCGGCGGGTCGATGCGTCCGGGGCGAAGCGCGGGCCAGCTGTGGTGAATCGCGGGGGCCGCGGGGCCGGCTAGGGCTCCCGCCGCATCGCCTGCAGCCGCTCGCGGAGCTCCGCCCAGCGATAGCGGCTCGCCAGGAGCGGCTGGGCGGTGCCTTCCACGTGCAGCCACGTCTGCTCCTCCTCGTTGCGCTCGTAACGCGTCACGCGCGCGAGATTGACGATTAGCGTGCGGTGCACGCGCATGAAATGCGTGGGCGGCAGCGTTTCCTCCCAGGCCTTGAGGCTCTTGCGCAGGAGGACCTTGGTGCCGTCGGCGAGCTGCACCTCCGAGTAATTGTCCTGCGCGACGATCAGGCTGATCTCCGTCACGAGCGAAAAACGCGCCCGCGGGCCGGAGCGCAGGTAGAGCCGGTCATCGAGCCGGAGCGCCGCGACCGGCGGTTCCTCCGAGTCTGGCGCAGCGCCGGGGACGCGCCGCAACGCTTCGGCGAGCCGCGCCGGGATCACGGGCTTGAGCAGGTAGTCGAGCGCGTTGATCTCGAAGGCGCGCACGGCGTAGTGATCGTGCGCGGTGACAAACACGATCCGCGCCGGCGCCCGCACGTCGCCGACGAGATCGAAGGCGTTGCCACCGATGAGCTGGACGTCGAGAAACACGAGATCGTAGTTTCCCTGCGCGAGCAGTGCCCGCGCCTGGTTGACCGTGGCGGCCTCCGCGAGGATCGTGATGGACGGGTGCGCCGCCAGCTTCGCGCGAAGATCGGCACGGGCCGTCGTTTCGTCGTCAATCAGCAGCGCTTGGGGCATGGGACAGTGTCACAACCCGGGCACGGGTAGAAGGCGCAAGGTCACCGTGACCCACCCGCCCGTGTGCGAGATCTCCAGCCGGTGCAGGTCCGGGTAATGTCGTGCCAGCCGCTCGCGCAGATTCTCGAGCCCGATGCCGAGTGACGACACGCTTTTCCGGGCGTCCGGCTCGACCCATTGGCCGGAGTTGCCGACCTCCAGCACGAGTGCTTCATCGTCGCCC
The DNA here is from genome assembly GCA_046594805.1 of Opitutaceae bacterium. Lineage (GTDB taxonomy): Bacteria > Verrucomicrobiota > Verrucomicrobiia > Opitutales > Opitutaceae > ER46. Next base: position 3,525 of record JBKJRG010000889.1, read on the forward strand.
CGCCGCGCGCTCAACCGCAGCCCGACGCGATCCGGGCTGGTGGCCCGGCCGTATTTGAGTGCATTTTCGACCAGCGGCAGGAGCAGGAAGTATGGCAACGGCTCCGGGTCGAGCGCGGGTTCGCAGGCAAACTCCACATCGAGGAGTTCGCCCCACCGGGACTTTTCGATCTCGAGATACGTGCGCAGGAGCCGGACTTCGTCGCCGAGCGTCGTCCAGTCGCGGTGGTCGGCACGGTGCAGGGTGAGGCGGCAGAATTCGGCCAGACGCTCGAGCATCCGGCGGGCCGTCGAGCCTTCCTCCGGCAGCGACGCGCTGATTGAGGCCAGCGTATTGTAGAGGAAATGAGGATTGAGCTGGTAACGCAGCACCTCCAAGCGCGCCTTTTCCTCGGCCAGCCGCGAGGAGATTTTTTCGTCGAGCTCCAACTGATGGAGCCGGACCAGCTCGAGGTTGCGCTGCGCGAGCTCCGCGGTCCGCGAATGCACCAGGACCTCCAGCCGCTGGGCGTGTCCGCGCAGTGCGCCCGTCCGCAGCCGCACCAATGCGGTGAAGCCGCCGGTCGCTACCGCGCCATAACCGAGCAACGCCCAGCCCGTGAGCCACCAGGGCGGCTGCACGGAAAACCCAACTGCGGCGGGCGTGCTCAACAGCCCGGCGCCATCGCGGGCCCGCACCTCGAAGCGATACGCGCCCGCCGGCAGCCGGGCAAACGCGCGCGTACGTTCCGGCGTCCAGCCCGACCACGTATCCTCCATTCCCGCGAGCCGCGTCTGGTAGGCGACGGCGTCCGCCAGCTGGTGCCGCAGCGCGACGTAATCGAAACGCACGGCCGCGTGCTCCGGGGGGAGACGATCGCCGTCACGGACGGCGGTGGAAGCGAGCACGGCAGCAAAGGGCACTGGCGGCGCGGACGCTCGCGCCACTTCCACCCGAATCAAACCGCGCGTCCCGCCCAGCCAGAGGACCGCGCCGTCGCGACCTTTCTCCTCTCTCAGGCATGCCACGCGGCCCACGCTCACGTTCGCGAGCGCCGGCAGCCGGCGGGTTTCTCGACCGTCCGGCAATACCAGCGCGGTGGCGTCCGCCCGCGCGATCCAGCGAGTGCCCTCGGGCCCCGTCACGTTCGCGGTGCATTCCGCCAGAATGTCGGGAGCCGCAATGTCCCCGGCGCTATCGACCCGCTCCGGCCGCCCGGCGGCGGAAAGCGCCACCCGAAACCCCTCCGCCGCGCCAGTCGAGATCCAGAGCGCGCCATCCGCTGTCCGCCGCACCGCCCGCGCCGCTGCGCCGAAGGCAAGCTCCATGCCATCATCCCTCCAGCCCGACGAGCCGTGCCGGAAGGCGTGCAGGCCGCGGCTCGAGCCCACCCACACACCGTCACGCTCCCGCGCCGACCACAGGAGTGTGCCCGCCCCCGGCGGCGTGGCCCCCACGGTCCGAAATCCGTCCGGGGTCAGCTGCAGGAGTTCCGTGTAACCCAACGCCAGCAGGCCGTCGGGATGAGCGAGGAGCGCGGATACCGGTTGCCGCAGCACGCGCTCAAAGCGTGCGCCGCGCCCGGTCTCGCTGGCGGGCTGCAAACGAAACACGCCCTCCTCCGTGGCGGCGTAAAGCACGCCGTCATGCCGGGCAACATCCACCACGGTCCCGGCACCCAGGCCATTGACCTCGTCGAACACCGAGATGGCTGACGGCCACTCGAGCCGGAACAATCCCGCCTCCGATCCAAGCCAGAGTCCGCCTTCCCGATCCTGGAAGAGATCGCGAAATGCCTTCGTGTAGAGACCCAGTTCCCCATCGATTCCTCCAGCATAACGGCCGTCAGGATCGAACCGCATGCCCCCTTCGCCGCTGACGGACGTGAAGATCACGACCAGCGAGCCGTCCTGCAGCCGCAGCGCTCGCCAGATCGTCCGTCCGGCCAGCCAGCGATTCGCCTCAGCCGGCAGCGAATCGACGCGGCCGCCGGCGAGGCGCAGGAACCCGTGCGCGGCGGTCAGCAGTACGAGCGCTCCGTCCCGGCCGGGCTCGATCAACACCACCGTGTCCTTCCGCAGCAGCGGATCGTCGGCCACCTCTTCGAGGCGGTCATCAACCACGCGGCACAAGGGTCGACCCGGCGCGGTGAGGTAAACCGTTTCGCCCACGCGGTGAAGCCGCACCCCGCGGGGCGAGAGCGGCGAACGGCACGGGATGGCGCGGAAACTGCCGTCGCGCCAACGCAGTATTTTTTCGTGATCGGCAAAATACACCGTCTCGCCCACCGCGAGCGCATCGTTGATTTCGTCGCAGCCGAGCTCGCTCGGCGGCAGCCGGTCAGCCAGCGAAACGAACTGGCACGCGTCACCGCTGCCGCGCAAATAGCCGATCACCCCTGGGCCGCCTGCATAGATTATCCCCTTCGCCGTGCGCGCGAATTTTCGCATGCCGGCCGATTCCGGCGGGCCGGGGATTAGTCGCCACGACGTGCCATCGTAGCAGCGAAAGCTCTGGTTATTCCCGAGGTAGATGAAGCCGGCGTCGTCTTGCGTCACACCCTGGACGAGAAAACTTATTTTATTACGGCCAGGCGGAAAATCCCGGAACACCGGGTGGCCCAGCTCACCGGCCTGCCCCGTTCCCCCCAGGCAGCCAAGCAGGAGCAGCCAGCGGGCGACGCCAAGTCGGGCGCGTACCGGCGCCGCGCGGCGAAAGCGGGGTTCGGCGGCAACAGCGGACATGGATGCAAACCATGTGACGGTGAAAACCGGGGCGTGCGACTGATTTTTTGCGCCGGCGCGGCCGTGGCGCATCTGGCAGTTGGAGGTGGGTTTCCCAGGCGCCCCAAGAGTCCTCGTACGAAGGGGTGCTTTCCCAAGCGCCCCAATGGATTCCGAAAAGATGTGGAAGGGTGATCGCTCTGATTTTCGGCGGTTGGGAAACCGCCGCTCCTTGCGAGCCGGATTTCACCGCCAACGAGCAGATGCGCCGGCGCGGCCGGCATCGCGCGCGTATCCGATGGGCAAGCTCGCGGTTGCACTCGTTCGACGAGACGCCAGCATCGGTGGCATGTCTCGCTCCGCGTGGCTCGCGTTCCTCCTGTTCTCGGCCGCCGCGTTCGCGCGCCCCGTCGGGGAAGAGCCCGGTTCGCCCCGGCCGGGCGAGGATTTCAGCCTCGCCGAGCCCTCGCTCCCGATGCTCTGGATTCGGCCCGGCACGTTTTTCCTGAGCAATCCGCACGGCGCCGGTGACGACACGCGGGTGACGCTCACGCGCGGCTACTGGCTGGGTCGGACGGAGGTGACCCAGGCCCAGTGGCAGGCCGTCGCCCGGCACGTTCCGGTCTATGAAAACATTCCGCTGCCCAGCTTCTTCAAGGGTACCGAGCGTCCCGTCGAGCAGGTCACCTGGGACATGGCCGCGCTCTTTTGCGCGAAACTCACCGAGCTTGAGCGCGCCGCCGGGCGCCTGCCGGCGGGCTACGTCTACTGTCTGCCCACCGAGGCCGAATGGGAATATGCCTGCCGCGCGGGCACCACCGGCAAATATGCCGGTGAACTGCCGGAGATGGCGTGGTATGACGCCAACAGCGGAGGCACGACGCATCCCGTCGCCCGGAAGAAGCCCAATGCCTGGGGACTCTACGACATGCATGGCAACGTGGCCGAATGGTGCGCGGATTGGTATGCCGGATACCCCGGTGGCCAGGCGATGGATCCGGTTGGGCCGGTCACGGGCTCCCATCGCGTATTGCGGGGCGCCGGGATTGGGTATTCCGCCGGCGGCTGCCGGAGCGCGTTGCGCAACTTCGGGAAAGGTTCGCACTCCAGCAGCACCCTGGGTTTCCGTCTCGCGCTCGCGCCGATCCGGCCGGGTGTCGCCAGCACGGTGCCGCAGATCGCGTCACCGTAAGAACGCGTTCGGATCAGGGCGCTCCGCCGCGGATGAATCTGCGGCTGGAAGCCGCAGCCACGTCCTCAGACTGGCATCGGCGTCGGCGCGGCCATGACGGGAGGTTGCGCGCCGCGCACGGATTCCGCGAGGTTCGGCGCGTGCGACTCGATGTCGCCGCGCTCCTGGTTGAACCGCATCGAAACCGTTTTCGACACGCCGCGCTCCTCCATCGTCACGCCATAGATCGCGCTCGCCGCCGCGACGGTGCGCTTGTTGTGCGTGATGATGATGAACTGCGACTCGGCCACGAACTTCTGCAGCAGGTCCGTGAACCGCCCGATGTTCGATTCGTCCAGCGGCGCGTCGAGCTCATCGAGCACGCAGAACGGCGAGGGCTTCACCATGTAGAGCGCGAAGAGCAGCGCCACGGCGGTGAGCGTCTTCTGGCCGCCCGAGAGCAGCGTGATGCTCTTGAGCTTCGTCCCGGGTGGCTGCGCCACGATCTCGATGCCGCTCTCGAGGATGTCCTCCGCCTGGATCAGCTCGAGCCGGGCCACGCCACCGCCGAAGAGCGTGTTGAAGGTGTACTCGAAGTTTTTCTGAATTTGCGTGAACGTCACCTCGAACTGCTGTTGCGAGGTCTGGTTGATCTCGTCGATCGCCTGGATCAACTCCGCCTTGGCGGACGTGAGATCGCCCACCTGGTTCTGAAGGAAATCGTGGCGCTGCTTCAGCTCCGCGTATTCCTCGATCGCGACGAGGTTCACCGCGCCCATGCTGTTCAGCCGCTGGCGGAGCGCGTCGATTTCCGCCTTGGTCGCCGGCCAGTCGGTCGACTCCAGGGCCTTGAGATCCGCCTCAGTCGCTTCGCCGCGCGCCTCCTTCTTCTTCCGACGACGCTTGGTCGGAGTGGCTTCTGTAGGGGCGTCGCTTGTCGACGCCCGGGCGCCGTCAAGCGGCGCCCCTACACTGGTTTCCCCCTCGTCATCCTCCTCATCAAGATCGAGCGGCTTGATTCCCTCCGGTTCGTCCTCCGAGCGCCACAACTGCTGTTTCCAGTCGATGCCCGCGACTTCGACTTGAAATTCGCGCGTAACCTCCTCGGCCAGGAACTGCGCCCGCTGGCGATTCTCCGCCAATTTAACCTCGTGCCTGCTCAGCTCGTCGTGCGCCTGCTCGGACTCGTCCCGCACCGCGTGCTGGGCCGACTCGAGTCCGTTGATCCCGCGCTCCACGTCGACGAGCTCAAACCGGACTTTTTCCACCTGGGCCTGGGCAACGCCGAAGGTTTCCGCCAGCTGCGTCGCGCGCGCCCGCTGCTCGCCGCTTTCGCGCTCGAGCTGGACGGTCTGCTCGGTCCACGCCTCGATCTCCGTCTGGCGCTGAACCAGGAGCTCGCCGAGCTGCTGGCGGCGGCGTTCCATTTCGCCGAGCCCGCGGTCGAGAACCTCGACCTTCTGCCGACGCTCAGCCAACTCCAACCGAGCCTGCGCGAGCGTATCCCGCTTCATGTCGCGGTCGGTGCGCACCTCGGTGATGCGCGTCTCCACCCGCTGCATTTTTTCGCGCTGCGCCGTCAACGCGGTGTCGACCTCGGCCAGGCCGGCCTGCGCTTTTTCCCACCGCACGTGGGCTTCGTTGCGCGCGTGCTCCAGCGACACCAGCTCCTGCTCCATCCGCGCGACGCGATTCGCCACCTCATCGGCCGTGCGCTGCGCCGCACGTTGTTCGGCCTGCACGGCCGCAAGCGTCTGGGTCGCCAGCATGACGTCCGCGCGGCGCTGCTCGAGGGTCTGCTCCGCCTCCGTTAGTCGGGCGGTCAAAAGATCGATCGCGGCCTTCTGCTCGTCATGTGATTTTTGGTCGTCGACCAGCGCCTTGCCTGTCTCGCGGAGATCGATCTCGCGCTGCACGATGCTGTGCGCCGCGCGTTTGCTGCTGTGATGTCCCCCATAAACCAGCCCGCGCCGGTCCACGAGATCGCCCTTGCGCGTGGCCACCGCGAGAAAACCAAACGCCGGGTTGGCCTTCCAGAATTCGAGAAAGGCTCCCAGATCGTCGGCGATGTAACATTCCTGCAGGATGCCAAGCGCCGGGTGAGCCGGATCGGTGTCGGCCAAAACCTGCACCGCGGGCATCAAACCGGCCGGCAGCTCCGCCTTGCCGCCGTCCATGCGCGAGCCGACTTCGGCAATCCGGAGGACGGCTCCGCCAATCTGCTCGCTCTCCAGTTGCGCCAGTATTCGTTGCGCCGTCGCCAGGTCGCTCACGCTGATCGCCTCGGCCGCGGATCCCAGAATCGCCTCGACGGCCTTGCCGAACTCAGGCTGCACGGCGAGGCCCTGCATGATGGGGGCGACCTTCGCCCCCTGCAGTGCGCCGTCCAACCGGCCTTGCAGCACGGCCTTCGCGCCTTCGCCGAAGCCTTCCCATTTTTCCTGCAATTGCTGGAGCAGCCGCAGCCGCGCGGTGCGCTGCGCGAGCTGGCGATCGATTTCCTGCAGCTTGCGCTGGGCGTCGCGGAACTCGCGGGTCAAATCCTGGATGACCTGCTGGGCCGCCACGGTCTCGGCTTGCGTGCGGTTTTTCCCGGTCAGCGCCTCCTCGACTTTCGCCGCGGTTTCCGCCGCGACCTGCGCTGCCGCGGCTTGTTGCTCCCGGATGCCGGCAACCTCCTGCGCGAGCGACTCGTGCTTGTGCACGCTCGTCTTCTGGTCGACCTCGTAGCCGGAGCAATCGGTCCGCAGCCGCGCCACCGTGCTCTCAAGCTGCAAGAGGTGAAATCTTGCCTGGTTGAGCTCCTGCTCAAGCTTGCTCAACTCGCCTTCGACGATGGCGAGCTCGCGGTTCCGCTGCTGGAACACCGCGTCGCTGCCGCCGAGCAGCTCGAGCTGCAGCTGCTTGTCGTGGGCCCCGGTGTCGACCTGCGAGTCAACTTCGCGAAGCTGCATCTCCACTTCGCCGAGATTGTCGCGCGAGGAGGCCAGCCGATCCTCGAGCCCGCTCCGTTTGATCTGAGCGAGGTTGGCCGCATTCTCAGCGGCTTCCTTCTGGGAACGCACATCGAATACGGCCTGCTGCGCGTCCTGCACGCGTTGGTTGAGCCGGCCGCGATGGGCCTTCCGCTCCGCCAGCGCGGTTTCCTGCGTTTCAAGATTTGCGCGCCGGGTCCCGGCATCGGCCCGCAGCGCGGCGACTTTCGCTTCGAGGACACCGAGCGTCGCCGTGAGCTGGGCGTGATGGTAGCCGCTCCAGCCGAGCGCGAGGTGGCGCAGCCGGTGGTTGAGCCGGCGATAGCGCATCGCCTTCGCCGCCTGGCGGCGCAGACTGCCGATTTGGCGCGAGACCTCGCCGATGACGTCGGCCACGCGGGCAAGATTCTGGTCGGTGAGCGAGAGTTTCTGCAGCGCTTCGCGCCGCTGTGACTTGTACTTCGTGATGCCGGCCGCCTCCTCGAACACCGCCCGGCGCTCCTCGGGCTTCGAGGAGAGGATCTGGTCAATCTGGCCCTGGGCCATGATGGAGTAGCTGGTCCGGCCAATGCCGGTGTCCATGAAAAGCTTCTGGATGTCCTTCAGGCGGCAAGGCTGGCCGTTGAAGGAGTATTCGCTCTGCCCGTCGCGGTGCACGCGGCGCATGATTTCAATTTCATGAAATTCGCTGCCGAGCTGCTGCTCGCAGTCGGTGAGCAACAGGGCGACCTCGCAGATCTGCGAGGGCTTGCGCGTGTCGGCGCCCTCGAAAATCACGTCCTGCATTTTGCCGCCGCGCAGGGCCTTGGCGCTCTGTTCGCCCAGGACCCAGCGGATGGAGTCGGCGATGTTGGACTTGCCGCAACCGTTTGGCCCCACCACCGCGGTGACACCCGGCTCGAATCGGAGAGTGGTGTTGTCAGCGAAACTTTTGAAGCCGTGAAGCCTGAGCGCCTTTAGATACATTCGGGTTAAAATCGGCCATTGAAGGGCGCCCCCAGAGCCCCGCAACGGAAAAACCCGGAAAGGTTGTTCACAGCCGATTCACCATTTCGAAGACGACCGTTCGGCCCGGGTCGCCTTCCGTCCCGGCCATCCGGCGCATGTGTCGTGGAGCACCCCTTCGCCCGCCCGACACCGTCGTTCCGCGTCGATTGTCATCCATTAGACGACAAATCGCGCCGGCTCCCCGGAGGGGGCCAGCCACCGATGTCATCTATTGGATGACAACGGGCCTGGGTTCGCGGAGTAAGAACAGGGCGGCCACGGGGAGAGCAGGCCGGGCATAAGAACGGGCTAAAACAAACTCGTGCTCATGGGGGCCTTAACGGCATAAGGACATCCTTCCCGATGAAAAAAGCCCTACCCCTCCTCCTGGCTCTCACCTTGCCTACGGCTGCAGTGCTGGCGGCCGATTTGCAGATTGAAAATGCCGCCGAATTCGCCCGCTGCGTCGCACCCGATGCGACCGTCACCAAGCTCGCCGGCGACATGGGATTCATCGAGGGACCCGTTTGGCTGAAGAGCGGCGTGCTCGTGTTCAGCGACATTCCCAATGACGAACTGAAGCAATGGACGGCGGACGGCGGCGTGAAAACATTTCGCAAACCGAGCCACAATGCCAACGGCAACATCACGGATGCGGCGGGCCGCCTGCTCACCTGCGAACACACCGGACGGCGCGTGGCGGTGCAGGACAAGGACGGGGTGGTGAAAACGCTGGTCGATTCCTACGAGGGCAAAAAGTTCAACTCGCCCAACGACGTCGTCGTGCGGTCGGACGGCACCGTGTGGTTCACCGACCCCGAATACGGGCTGAAGAACAAGGCCGGCACCAAGGAAAAAGAAGGAAAGGAACAGCCGGGAAATTTCGTTTACCGCCACGATCCGAAGACGGGAAAAACCATCGCGGTGGTGCGGGACTTCGTTCAACCCAATGGCCTCGCCTTCTCGCCCGACGAGAAAAAACTTTATGTGGCCGACTCCGGCACGCCGCGACACATCCGCAGTTTCGACGTGAAGGCGGATGGCACGCTGAGCGGCGGCGCTGTCTTCTGCAAAATCGACAAAGGCGGCCCGGATGGCATCCGCGTCGACCGGGACGGCCGGGTGTGGTCGAGCGCGGGCGATGGCGTGCAGGTTTTCGCTGCTGACGGCAGTCTGCTCGGAAAAATCCTCGTGCCTGAGTCGCCGGCGAACCTCTGCTTTGGCGGCGCGGATGGGAAAACGTTGTTCATCACCGCGCGGAAATCCCTTTATTCGGTGCCGACGAAAATCACGGGCGCCGGGCGGTGATGGGCGACGAATCGCCGGGAATGCGAGTGGGGCCGCGGCGCCCTTGCCGCGGTCCCGTTCGAAACGCGGCGAGGGCGCCGCGTCCCCATGGTAGGCCAGCCTCGATCTCCCGTCGGGCAGCGGTGCCCTTCAAACATGGCTGACACTTTCGATGTCATCGTCGTCGGCGTGGGAGCGATGGGCGCGGCCACGTGCTGGCAGCTCGCGCGCCGGGGCGTTCGCGTTCTCGCGCTGGAGCAGTTCGACATCCCCCATGCGCGGGGCAGCTCGCACGGTTACTCGCGGATGACGCGCATGGCCTATTACGAACATCCCGATTATGTGCCGCTCCTGCGGCGCGCGAATGAACTCTGGCGCGAACTGGAAAGCGAAAGCGGCGAGAAAATCCTGCACCTGGTCGGCGGGCTTTTTCTGGGCCCGCTCGACGGCGGACTGGTGGGTGGTTCGTTGCGCTCGGCGCGCCAGCACGGGCTGGCGCACGAGCTCCTGGATCGCACGGCGGTGGCGCGTCGCTTTCCCCAGTTCACGGTGCCCGATGACTGGCATGGCCTGCTGGAACCGGAGGCCGGATTCCTCCTGCCTGAGCTGGCGATCTCGGCGTTCGTTACGGGAGCGTTGAGGCACGGCGCCGAGATTCACGGGCACGAGGAAGTGCGGTCATGGGAGGCGGACGCCGCGGGCGTGAACGTGGCCACCGACCGTGGCGTTTATCGCGCCGCCCGCGTCATCTTTAGCGGGGGCCCGTGGAGCGGCCGGCTCGTGCGGGACTTGGGGGTGGAACTGCTGGTCACCCGCCAAGTGATGGGCTGGGTCTGGCCGCGCGACTGGAAGCCCTTTCAACCCGGCACGCTCCCCGTCTGGATGATCGATCGCCTGGATGGATCCGTTTACTACGGCTTTCCGATGATCACCCACAGCCCGGGTTTGAAGGCCGCGCTCCACGGACCACGCGAGCCGACCGAC
>JBKJRG010000223.1:0-5397 GCA_046594805.1 Opitutaceae bacterium
TTTACTGTATCAATGGCGAAAGAACGGCGCCGACATTCCTGGCGCCACGCAATCGACCCTGACGTTCCCCGCGCTGCAAACGGGAGACGCTTCGTTTTATCACGTGACCGTGCGTAATGTACTCGGCGCAGCCGATAGCCAGGCGGCGAATGTCCTGGTCTCGCCGGGCGCTCCGTTCACCCCGCCCCGTGGGCCATCCATCATCGGCGGACCCGCACCCCAGAGCGCGAGCGAAGGCGCCAACGTCAACCTGAGCGTGAATGTGATTGGTAATGAGCCCCTGCAATATCAGTGGCGTAAAAACGGCGTACCTTTATCGCACGCGAACCGCCCCACCCTGACGCTTTATAACGTGAGTGTTTCCGACGCCGGTGACTACGAGGTTGCCATCGTCAACCCGTACGGCGGCGTCACGAGCCCGCGTGTTCCCGTCACGGTCAACCCGATCGCTCCGGTGACACCGCCGCCGACGGCGGGGTGGTTGAGCCAAGACATCGGCGCGGTTTCGCCCGCCGGCGGCTCGACGGTGAGTGGGGCCAGCGTTTCCGTGCGCGGCGCCGGAGCGGACATTTGGAGCACGGCCGACGGCTTTCATTTCCGTTATCAAAGCCTGGCCGGGAATGGCGAAATCATCGCGCGGATCACGGAACTGGATCGCACCCACGCGTGGGCCAAAGCGGGGCTGATGATCCGCGAGTCGCTCGCGCCCAATTCCCGCAACGCGCTCGTCTTCGTGAACCCGAACTTCGTCGCGGAGTTGCAGGCCCGCTCAAGCCCGGGTGGTGAAACCATCCCCACGGGGGGCCATTATCTCTGGGGACCGCGCTGGCTGAAGCTCGCACGCGCGGGCGATGTCATCACGGCTTCACAGTCGGCCGATGGCGTGGTGTGGTCGCTGGTGCAGACGGTGACGCTCTCGCTGCCCTCGACCGTTTTCATCGGCCTCGCGGTCACGAGCCATCAGCCCGGCCTGATCTGCAACGCGACGTTCGACAATATTACGCTCAGCGGCACGGCGACGGTGACGCCGCCGCCCACTCCAGCCCTGCTGGCGGCGCCGACCGACCTTGTCGCGACCGCAACTTCGCCAAACGAGATCGCGCTGACGTGGCGCGACAACTCGACGGATGAAACGAGCTTCGAACTGCAGTCCTCGACCGATAACATCAACTTCCTTGCGTTCGCGAGCGCGCCCGCGAACGCGACGTCCACGACGCGCACCGGCCTCTCGGCGTCGACGACGTATTATTTCCGGATTCGCGCCCTCCGCAGTGGGACTACCTCCAGCTTCTCCGCCACCGCTTCGGCCGCGACACCGGCCACTCCCCCGCCGCCGCCGCCCGTTGCGTCGGCCTGGACTTCCGTCGACGTCGGCGCGGTGATTGCCCACGGCTACTCGACCGAATCCGGGGGCAGCGTGGCGGTTGCTGGGTCGGGCGCGGACATCTGGGATTCGGCGGACGAATTCCACTTCCGCCATCAGTCATTAACCGGGGACGGTGAGATCGTGGTGCGGGTCGTTGGGCTTAGCTTCACGCATGGGTGGGCCAAAGCGGGCGTCATGTTTCGCGAGTCGCTCGAAGCGACCTCACGCCACGCCTTGATGTGCATTTCGGCCAATGCCGGCACGGCATTTCAGAATCGAACGGTCACCGCGTCTTCGTCGGCATCTGCGCCGGGTGGCCTGGGCAGTGTGTTTCCCACCTGGCTGCGGATTATGCGCCGCGGGAATGTGTTCACGGGTTATGAGTCACGGGACGGCATTGAGTGGAGCGAGGTCGGCTCCGTCACGTTGAGTATGCCATCGACAATCCTGGTGGGCCTCGCGGTGACGAGCCATAGCGATGGCAATCTGACGGCGGGGACATTTGATAATGTGGCCCTCCTCGGCAGCACGCCAACGCCGACGCCTACGCCCACCCCCAGCGTGCCTGCGCCCACGGCGCTCGTCCTGAATGTCATGTCGGCCTCTACCATCTCGCTGCGGTGGACGGACAATTCGAGCGCGGAAACGGGATTTGAGATTCAGCGGTCGCTCAACTCCGCGACTTTCACCACGATCACGACGACGCCGGCGAACCTCACCTCGTGGGATGATGCCGGTCTCACGCCCGCCACGACATATTCCTACCGCGTCCGTGCGGTGCAAGGGGCCGCGTCCTCTGCCTTCTCGGGAACCCAGACGGCGACAACCTTCACGGTTACTACCACCCCGCCGCCGCCGCCCGCTACACCGCCGTCGACGTGGAGCTCGATCGACATCGGCCCAGTCGCGGCGGTCGGCAGCAGCGCCGAAAGCGGCGGAGTCGTCACGCTGATGGGTTCGGGCGAAGACATTTGGAACGCTGCCGACGAGTTCCGCTTCCGCTATATCGCACTGGCGGGAGACGGCACGATTGTGGCGCGCCTCATCGGCCTGACCAACACCCACGGCTGGGCGAAAGCCGGTGTCATGATGCGTGAGCAGCTCTCGGCCAACTCACGCCACGCCTTCATGTGCATGTCGGTCGCCAATGGCAGTGCCTTTCAGCGCCGCATCATCGCGTCGGGCGCGTCCGAGTCCACTTCGGGCGCGGGTTTCCAGGCATTACCGCGCTGGGTACGGCTGGTCCGCGCCGGCCAGACGATCACCGGATCCGAATCCATGGATGGCGTGACGTGGACACAGGTTGGCGCCATCACGGCCAACTGGGCGACGGCCTACGTGGGACTGGCGGTGACGAGCCACCAGGACGGAACCCTCGCCACGGCAACCTTCGACAACGTTTCAGTCGTTGGCATTTCCAGCACGACACCGCCCCCGGCGACCACGCCGATTACAACTGCCCTGGCTGCGCCGACGTCACTCGTTGCTACCGCCAGCGCGACACAGATGGCGCTTGGGTGGACCACTCAGTCCAGCGCCGCGACCTCGTTCGAACTCCAGCGCTCCACCGACAGCGTGGCATTCACGTCGCTCGTTACACTGGCCGCGACTGTTACGAGCCACGTCGACACCGATGTCACGCCCGGCTCGACCTACCATTACCGGATACGGGCGACGAATGGCAGCACTGTTTCCCCGTTCTCCACGACTGCTTCAGGTACGATTCCGACCGTGGCACCTCCGGGCGCCTGGGCAGGTTTGGACATTGGTGCGACGGGCATCGCTGGCTCCATCACCACCGAGGTGGCAAGCGTCACGTTGCGTGCGTCCGGCGCCGACATCTGGGAAGGCCGCGACGCTTTTCATTTCCTGTATCAGCAACGCGAGGGAAACTGCCTGGTTGAGGCGCAGGTGACCGCAGTCAGCCCGACTCATGCCTGGGCCAAAGCCGGGGTGATGATTCGCGAATCACTCGCCGAGAATGCCCGCAACGAGTTCCTCTTCCTGACGCCGGCTAATGGAATCGGGCTGCAGGCCCGTCCGCGTATTGGCGAAGCTACGACGTTTACGCCGGGGCCGTGGGGGGCAGCGGTGCCCTACTGGCTGCGCCTGGAAAGAACCGGAAGCACCTTCACGGCGTCAATTTCGCGGGATGGCGTGACGTGGACCGTGCTCGACACGCGGGAACTGGATTTCGGCTCCACCGTGTTTGTCGGCTTCGCCGCCACCTCCCACGACAACTCCAGGTTAACGAGCGCGACCTTCAACGAGCCGTTCATCCGGTAGCGGGGCTGCGCAACTCCAGCGGGAGGCGCGCTTCCGACTATCTTGCCATCTGCGAAATCTGCGGCTGGTTTGGCAGGATTGGGGCGAGGTTCCCACCTCGGCCGCCGCATCGACTCGCTGGCGCTCGTCGCTACTTTTCGAAATCCGTCCGCCGTAGCCACGAGCGCGAAGCGAGTGGATGAGCCGCAATGCGAATTCCCTAAGTCGTCCACTCGCTCACGCTCGTCGCCACACGATGGAGCTTCAATCGCTCTCCTGCCAGGCAGTCGTTGACCGGCCCGCCCTGAGCGCCGACGCGCAAATTAGCGTGCGAACAAAAACCCCTGTGTTTTGCTCGCCATCGCCCTCCCCTCGCCGCGAATCCTCCCTCCCCATGCCTTCTCACTCCTCCCCTTTATTGTCCCTCGTGCGCTCCACCCTCGTCTGCTGCGGCGCAATGCTGGTCGGCTCCCTGAGCGGGGCCGAGCCCGCGGCGACGGCCAGCGCCACGCCGCGCTGGTTCAAGGGCAATCTCCACACCCACACGCTGTGGAGCGACGGCGACGATTATCCGGAGATGGTGGCCGACTGGTTCAAGCGCAACGGCTATCATTTCCTCGCGCTCTCCGATCACAACGTGATGCAGGAGGGCCAGCGGTGGTTTGAGTTGAAGGCCCCGGTGTCCATGAAGGGCGAGGTCATCCAGCGCGGCGGCGGCGAAGTGCTGCAAAAATACCTGCGACGGTTCGGGCCGGATTGGGTCGAGCAACGCGAGACGGCGGGAAAAAAAGAGGTGCGTTTGAAGCCCCTCGCCGAATACCGCCCGCTCTTCGATGAGCCGGGCCGTTTCCTCATGATTCCGAGCGAGGAGGTGACTTCGAACTGGAAGCGCGCGAAGACCGAGACCGAGCCGGAGCAAGGCGGTCCCGTGCATATCAACGTGACCAATCCGCGGGACTTCATCGCCCCGATCCCGGGCGACAACGCGCTCGACATCATGCAGCGCACGACGAACGCGGTGCTCGAGCAGCGCCAGAAGACCGGTCAGCCGATGTTCCTGCACCTCAATCATCCGAACTTCGTCTGGGGCGTCACGGCCGAGGAATTGATGCAGGTCCATCACGAAAAGTTCTTCGAGGTCTACAACGGCCACCCGGGCGTGAACAACGAGGGCGACGCCACCCGGCTCAGCATGGATGCGATGTGGGATGCCATCCTCACGCGCCGACTCAGCGAGCTGAAGCTCGACGTGATGTACGGCATCGGCGTCGACGACTCGCACCATTATCACACCATCGCGCTGGGGAAGAGCAACGCCGGCCGCGGCTGGGTCATGGTCCGCGCGCGCCAGCTCACCCCCGAATCAATCATTCACGCCATGGAGGCGGGGGATTTCTACAGTACCTCCGGGGTGACGCTCTCCGATCTCACCCGCACCGGCAACCAGCTCGCCGTTGAAATCAAGGCCGAGCCGGGCGTGACCTACGTGACGAAATTCATCGGCACCCGCCGCGGGTACGATCCCACCAGCCAGCTCGTGTCCGCGCCCGCCGGCGAACCCGTGCGCAAGGGTCTGCCGCATCGCCGCTACAGCAAGGACGTCGGCACCGTGCTCGCCGAAGTCACCGGGACCCGCGCGTCCTACACCATGAAAGGCGACGAGATTTATGTCCGGGCGAAAATCGTTTCCTCGAAGCCGAAAGTAAACGGCAGCGTCGCCGGGGAATTCGAGACCGCGTGGATTCAGCCGATCGTGAACGCGGCAA